>DAOMFB010000086.1:0-9411 GCA_035429585.1 Thermoanaerobaculia bacterium | reverse complement strand
CGCGGCCGCCGGTCCGCTCCGGGCGGATCGTCGTGGACGACGGGGAGGAGTTCTTTCGCGTTTATGCGGCGGAGGCGGTGCCCGCCGCCGACGGCTGGCTCGTCCTGCTCGACCGCGCGGACATCCCCTTCGGCGTCTTCCTCGCCGTCGGCGCGCTCGTCGCCTTCGCGGCGGGTCGGCCGCTCCTCCAGTGGGCGGGGCTCCCGGTGCCTCCGCCGGGGGGGCTCCTGCCGTGAGGACCGGGTCCTTCGAGCGGGACGTCCGGCTGGCCGTCGTCGGCGGCGTCCTCTTCCTGCTGTTCCTCGCGGCGCTCTCCCTGGTCGTCCTCCGGAACGTGGCGGGCTGGGGACTCCGCGAGAGCGAGGCGGCCGCCGCCGCCCGGACGCAGCTGGTGGGGGAGCGCCTCGAGATCGCGGGCGACGCCGTGCTGTCGCTGCGCACGGACCCCTTCGTCGCCTCCCTCCTGCGCGATGCGGGAGCCCGCTCGGCGGTCCTCTACGACGACGAGGGAAACCGGCTGGGCGAGGCGACGTTCCTGCCCGACGCCGGCGGGACGCCGGCGCGCCTCGATCCCGGGCGCCAGCCGCGGGACGGGAAGCCCCGGATCGACGTCGAGCGCGGGCCCGCGGGATCGCAGCTCGGCGTCTCGCTTCCCTTCCCGGGGGGCCGCCGGACCTTCCGCGTCCTTTACGACGGCCGCGCGTACGACGCGGCGCGGCGGAACGTCCGGATCGTCTCCTGGGTCGTGCCGCTCTCGGCCGTTCTCCTGGTCTTCCTCGTCTTCCCGTTCTTCCGCCGGCTGATGCGGCCGATCGAGGCCCTGACCGAGACGGCGCGCGACGCCGGCGCCGTCGTCCCCGGCGCGGACGTCGGCGGGCCGGGGGCGCCCGTCGGCGACGAGACGGAGCGCGCGATCGCGACCTTCCAGCGGACGATCGAGGAGCTCCGGCGGCGGAGCGCGGAGCTCGAGGAGCTCCGGCGCCGCGAGCAGGAGCGGGCGGACGACCTCGCCGTCCGGGCCGAGTCGCTCGTCCTCTCCACGACGCGCCTCGAGCGCGAGCTCTCCTCGCAGCGGGAGCTCGCGCGGCTCGGCGAGATGTCGGCCGGCATCGCGCACGAGTTCCGGAACGCCACCTCCACGATCCTCGGCTACGCGCGCCTCGCCGGGCAGACCGACGACCCGTCGGCCCGCGCCCGCCACCTCGCGGCCATCGGCGCCGAGGCGGAGCACGTGGCCCGGGTCACCGGCGACTTCCTCTTCTTCGCCCGTCCCGAGCGGCTCGACCTCTCGGAGACCGAGGTCGGACCCCTGGTCGCGGAGATGGCCGCGGAGCCCCCCGCGGGGGACACGGCGACGGCCGTCTCCGTCGAAGGGGCCTTCGGAACGGCAGTCCTCGACGCGGCGCTCTTCCGGCGGGCGCTCGTCAACCTCGTCCGGAACGCCTGCGAGGCCGCGGCCGGCCGCGTCGTCCTCCGCGGCGAGACCGCCCCGGACGGGGCCCTGCAGGTCGCCGTCGAGGACGACGGGCCCGGCGTCCCCGCCGACGTGCTGCCGAAGCTCTTCACGCCGTTCTTCTCGACGAAGGAGTCGGGGACCGGGCTCGGCCTCGCCCTCGTCGCGAAGATCGCGGTGCTGCACGGTGGCGAGGTTTCGGTGGGCCGGTCCGCCGCGCTGGGGGGCGCCCGGTTCGCCCTCCGGATTCCGCGGACGCCCCCCCGGAACGCCCCGGCCTAGCGGGCGCCGGGGGCGGCGGAGCCGCGGCGCTTCTCGACGAGCGGCTTGAACCCCTCCTTGTCGAGCGCCTTCTCGAAGGCCTCCTCGAAGGAGACGACGTCCTCCACGACGAGGTCGGCCAGCGACTGGTCCATCGCGACCATCCCCGCGTTGCGCCCGGTCTGGATCAGCGTCGTGATCATGGCCGTCTTCCCCTCGCGGATGCTGTTGGCGAGCGCCGGCGACCAGCGCAGGACCTCGAAGGCCGGGACGCGGCCGCCCCCCTTCCGCTTCAGGAGGACCTGAGCGACGACGGCCCGGAGCGCCTCGGCGAGGACGGTCCGGGCCTGCTCCTGCTCGGCCGCGGGGAAGCTGTCGATGAGGCGGTCGATCGCCTTGGCGGCGGAGTTCGTGTGCAGGGTGCCGAACACCAGGAGCCCCGTCTCGGCCGCCTGGAGCGCCAGGCTCATCGTCTCGAGGTCGCGAAGCTCGCCGACGAGGACGACGTCGGGGTCCTCGCGGAGGGCGGCCTTGAGGGCGCTGGCGAAGTCGGGGGTGTCGAAGCCGAGCTCCCGGTGCGAGATGAGGGACCGCTGCGGCGTGTGGATGAACTCGACCGGGTCCTCGATCGTGATGATGTGGCGGGAGTGGTTCTTGTTGACCCAGTCGATGAGGGAGGCGAGGGTCGTCGACTTGCCGGAGCCGGTGGGCCCGGTGATGAGGACGAGCCCGCGCGGCACGCGCGCGATGTTCGAGACGAGAGACGGCAGCCCGAGGTCCTCGATCGTCAGGACGCGGGGCGGGATGAGGCGGAGGACCGCGGCGGAGCCGTGCTCCTGCCGGAACAGGTTGACGCGGAAGCGGGCGACGGTCCCGAGGGAGTAGGCGAAGTCGGTGTCGCCCGTCTCCTTGAACTCGTTGTAGATCCGCTGCGGCGTGATCGGGGCCATGAAGGAGTCGAACTCCTCCTCCGTCAGGACGCGCCACTTCAGCTTCTCGAGGTCGCCGTCCGTCCGGATCATCGGGGTCCGGCCGACGGCGAGGTGGAGGTCCGAGGCCTTCTTGCCGATGACGAGGCGGAGCAGGACGTCGATCCGGCGGAGGGCCGGGGAGACCTGGCTCGCCGGGCCGCCGGCGCCGGACAGGCTGCTCATTCCAGCTCCTTCCGGCGCTCGACCACGAGGGGCTCGAAGGTCTCGGTCTTCAGCGCCTTCTCGATCGCGACCTCGGGCTCGACCAGCTCGTTCTCGCAGAGCTGGAGGAGGGACTGGTCCATCGTCACCATGCCGTGCAGCTTGCCGGTCTGCACGAGCGAGGGGATCTGGAACGTCTTCCCTTCGCGGATGAGCGCGCCGATGGCCTGGGTCGTCCGGAGGATCTCGAAGGCCGCGACGCGCCCCTGCCCGTCGCGCCGCGGCAGGAGGAGCTGGGACACCACGGCCTTCAGCGAGTCGGCGAGCATGACGCGGATCTGGTCCTGCTGCCCCGGCGGGAACGTGCTGATCATCCGGTCGATGGTCGCCGTCGCGTGCGAGGTGTGGAGGGTGCCGAAGACGAGGTGCCCCGTCTCGGCCGCCGTCACGGCGAGCGAGATCGTCTCGAGGTCGCGGAGCTCGCCGACCATGATGACGTCGGGGTCCTCGCGGAGCGCGGCCCGGAGGGCCCGGGCGAACGACCGCGTGTCGCGGGGCACCTGCCGCTGGTTCACGAGCGCCATCTTCGGGAGGAAGACGTACTCGACGGGGTCCTCGATCGTGATGATGTGGCAGGGCCGGACCTCGTTGAGGCGCTCGATCATCGCCGCGAGCGTCGTGGACTTCCCGCAGCCCGCGGGACCCGTCACGAGGACGAGCCCCTGCGTGAACCGGAGGATCTCCTCCGCGGACGCCGGCAGGCCGAGGTCCTCGATCTTCGGGATGACGCGGGAGATGACGCGGAAGGAGGCGTCGAAGCCGCTCCGCTGCGAGAAGAAGTTCGCCCGGAAGCGTCCGACGCGGGGGATCCTGAGGGCGACGTCGAGGTGGCGCTCCTTCTCGAGATGCCGCCATTGCTCCTCGGAGAGGACCTGGCGGATGAGCGTCTGCGCCTGCTTTCGCGTGATGACCGGCATGTCGACCGGCTCGAGCCGCCCCTGGATCCGGCGGTGGGGGAGGAAGCCGGTCGCGAGGTGGAAGTCCGACGCGCCGAGGCGCACCGCCTCGGCGAGCATCTCGCGGAGCCCCGCCTCCCCTTCGGGCAGGGGGAGGAGGTCCGCGCCGTCCTCGTCGATCTCCGAGGGGAGGCCTTCCGCGGCGTTCTCGATCCGCTCCACGCAGCGGCGGGCCTTCTCGCGCACCTTCGCGTCGACCTGGGGCGTCTGGGCGACCTTGCCGAGGAGCGGCACGATCCGGGGCTCCACGCGGGCCAGGGCCGCGAGGCCGTCGAGAAGCTCGATCTGGACGTCGGGCCGGGGCTGGGCCTTCTTGAACGCCTCGAGGAGGGGGGCGGCCGCCCGCGGGTCCCCCAGCTCGCCGAGCGCCGCCGAGGCCGGAATCGCGACGTCGGGGGACTCCAGCCCCGAAAGGAGGCGGGGAAGCACCTCCGGATGCCCGTGGCCGTGCTGCCCGAGGAGCTCCATGGCGCGCGCCCGGACCCAGTAGTCGGTGTCCTCCGTCAGGCGGAGCCAGATCGGAAGCGCCCGCGGGTCCTCGAGGGCCAGCGTCATCTCGGCGGCCGCCTTCGCGAGGGTCGGCTCCGGGTCGCCGCAGAGGGCGATCAGCGCGGGGCAGAACTCCTTCAGCCCCTCGCGCGTCGCGTCGAGGGCCCGGTCGCGCACCCAGACGAACGCGCCGTGGAAGTGCTCGACGAAGCGGCGGGCGACCGTCTCGGGGGACACGCCCTGGAGGAGGGAGAGGGCCCCGGCCCGGACCGCCGGGTGGCCGTCGGCCAGGAGCGGGACGATCTCGGGCGTGTGGTCCTGCTTCGCCGCCGGCAGGAGGCGGACGAGGGCGGCGAAGGCCGCCTGCATGACGCGGTCGTCGCCCGTGCGGGCCATCTGGAGGAGGTCGGGAAAGCTGCTCTCGCTCGGGTGCCGCTCCAGCACGGCGAGGGCCGCGAGCCGGATCTCGCTGTTCTCGTCCTGCAGGAGCGGCAGCGCGAGGCGGGCCGCCGCGCCGGAGCCGCCGGGGAAGTCCGTCTCGCTGACGAGGCGGAGGGCCCGGGCGCGGACGCCGGGCGACGGGGCCTGCAGCGTCCGGCGCGCCACCTCGAAGGCCGTCTCCCCCGGAAGGCCGGGCGCGAGCTCGAGGGCGGCGAGGCGGCCGCGCTCGTTGGAGAGGGACGCGAGCTCGAGGAGGACCGGCCCGAGGTCCGCGCCGGCGAGGTCCTTCAGGAAGCGGATGACGGCCCGGCGCGCCGCCTCGGAGTGCGTGTGGAGGAGCGCGGCGAGGGCGTGGTACGCCTCGCGGTCCGTCCGCCGCCGGAGGATGCTGATCCCGGCGGCCCGGATGTCCGGGCTCGGCTCGAGCGCCGTCCAGGTCACCCACTCGACCTCCGGTGCGGACATCCCGACGAAGCGGTCCAGGAGCTCCTTACGCTGGACGTCGGAGATCCAGCGGTGCTCGCGGAGCTGCGTCACCCAGGGCGGCTCGCTTCGGAGACCCTTCCGGAGCTTCTCGAGGACCACGTCGGACTCCTCTCGCTATGGTAGCCGACCGCTCCCCGGCGGCCGGGCGGAGGGCTCCGGCGGCTCTCCCCTGTTACGAAAAGTGTCGGCGCGCTGGACGGAGGGGCCGCCGGCCGGAGCGCGGTCCCTGCGGCAAGCTCTTGCCGGAGAGTCGGTTCGAGAGGAGAATGGGGGCACGGCATGGGTCTCGCTACGGTGGGGGTGACGACCTCTATGTTGACGTGTGGCGCGGGTCGGGGATCCTCGAGGAAGCGCGGCTTCACCCTCGTGGAGCTTCTCGTCGTCCTCGCGATCCTCGCGATCATCCTGACCGTCGCCGGGATCCAGGTGATGCGGACCCTCCAGAAGGGGCGGCTCGCCACGACGGTTCAGAGCCTCCAGCTGCTCGCCTCGCGGGCCTACCTCGAGGCGCAGCGCCGCAGCGCCACGATGTTCCTCCGCGTCGGACCGCTCGCCGGCAACGTCCTGCCGGTCGAGCTCTGGGCCGACAACACGACGAACGACGTCGGCAACGACCACATCGGGACGCTCAAGACGACGGGCGGGTTCCCCGACGTCCTGGTCGAGCGGATCGCCCTCGACAACCGCCAGATCGCCCTCTCCACCGTGGACCCCGGCCAGATCGAGTCGGCCGCGTGGGACGAGAACGCCACCGACGGCACGAAGGCGCGGGTCCTGGGCTGCGACGTGCTGGGCCGCGCGATGGACACGGGCCTCGTGCCCCCGCAGCAGATCACGCAGGCCGCCACGCTCTCGATCACGCACGCCGAGATGGTGTCGGGCCGCCTCCTCCCGAAGCGCAACTACCAGCTCCGGATCTCGCCGGGCTGGGGCGTCCAGATCGCGGAGATCGCCTACTGATGGTTCCCAAGAGCTTCTTCCGGCGCTCCCCGGCCCCGTCCCGTCGGGGCTCGAGCCTCATCGAGGTCCTCGTGGCCATGGCGATCCTCTCCGTCATGGTCGCCGGCATCCTGCAGCTCTTCTCGCTCGCGCTCCTCGCGAGCGCCGGAGCGGCCGCGCGGACCGAGCTCCTCTTCAAGTGCCAGCAGGTCGTGGAGAACATCCGGTTCTGCTACGCGATCGGACGGCGGCCCCCGCCCCTCCCGGCGCTGGCGCCCCCCGCCGGCGCCGGGGTTCCGACCCCGATCGGGGCGGGGACCTGGAACCTTCCCTACAAGAACACGGGCGTCGAGTGGACGTACTGGGGCCCGAACGGGGCCAACGTCATGGAGGAGGAGAACGGCCCGTACAAGATCTCGTACACGATCGTCCGGTCGAGCGGCGCCGCGAACGCCCTCTGGGTCATCACGGTCACGGCCATTCCGACGGATGACGCCTCGGCCTCGCGCCGGTTCTTCGGCCTGACGCTCAGGACCTTCAAGCGGGTGGACTATGTCGCCGCGTTCTGACCGCCGCCGCGGCTTCAGCCTCGCCGAGGCGATGGTGTCGCTGACGCTCCTCGTCGTCGTCATGGTCGTCGCGCTCACGCTTCTCTTCACGATGCGGTCGTTCGCGGAGCGGGTCCAGTGGGTCATCGAGCCGCGGCAGACGGCCCGGCGCGCCGTGGACTACCTGGCCCACTTCCTCCAGGGGGCGACCGACGCCGGCACGATGGCCCCGAACGCCATCGTGACCTACTACAACAGCGACGCCACGAACGCCGCCTCCCTCGTGCAGGCGACCTACGACAACCTCACGGCGGCCCAGGCCGCGAACGGCCTCGGCGACGAGGGAACCGACGTCATCTCCGTGATCCTCCCGACGGGAACGCCGTCAAAGTTCCTCGTGTCGTATCCCGCGCCGACGACCACCTGGCCCGGCTTCTCCCCCCCCACGCAGGACTTCTACATCTCCTTCACCGAGGGGTGCGGCGCCACGTTCGACGACAACGCGAACATGACGGCGTTCAAGCAGCTGACCCGCGAGAACGGCACGGGCCACAGCAACGCCCTCCTGCTCCTGCAGGACAACGTGGGCGCCTGGACTTACTTCAGGATCAGCGCCTACGTCGCCGCGGACGCGAACTGCGACTGCAAGCACACGAACGGGGCCAACATCCACATCCAGGCCGACCCGGGCGACGTGCCGGCGAAGGGGACGATCGACCCGCCGGGCGGCCACGCCGCCGGCATGGCGGACCCGGTCGCGCTCGTGACGGGGCTCGAGGCCTTCTCGTTCCGCGTCCGGACGGTGGGCGGGGTTCCGAGCCTCGAGCAGAAGACCGGACTCTTCGACCCGGCCACGGACAACCCGGGCACCGCGTTCGTCCCGATCATCGAGAACGTCGAGGACCTCCAGATCGCCTACCTCTACACGGACGGCACCTTCTGGCAGTCGTCGGCGAACAGTTTGAAGACTCTCGACGCGACGGCGTACCCGGACGACGTCCCCTCGCAGGCGGGGCCGGCGGGCGTCCCGCCCGCGCGCGACATCACGCAGGTCATGGGGCTCCGCTTCAGCGTCGTGGCCCGGTCGCGCCCGGTCACCTTCGGCGCGCGGCAGATCTCCGGGGCGAAGACGGGAACGGCCGTGGGCGCCGTGGACCGCCGGTTCCGGCCGGCCGTGGAGAACCGCGCGGGCGCCGCAACCTACGACGACTTCGAGCACTTCCGGGCCACGGTCACGCTGATGCTGAAGAACCGGATGCTGGGGAGCTGACGACGATGAGAGAGGGGATCCGCCGGGACGGGCGGCGCGGGAGCGCGCTGGTGACGGTCGTCCTCGTCATCCTGATCCTGACGATCGTCGGCCTCGGCGTCGCCTACTTCGCCCAGATGGAGGAGGGGCTCTCCGGGAACGCGCGGGCGACCCGGGCGGCGTTCTACGCCGCGGAGGTGGGCCTCCGGAAGGGCGAGTCGGTCATCAGCACCATCGCCGGCGGGTTCATCTCGATGTCGACGATCCTGACGTGCGGGGGGTGCTCGTCCCCCATCAATCTTCCCGGAAGCGGCTGGCCGGCGGTCATCCTGAAGGCGACGGACCCCGAGGGGGGCGCCACGAAGGAGTTCCTGAACATGGCCATCCCGATGCCGGCCGGCGTCTTCGACCAGGGGACCTACTCGCTCTACGTCCGGAACAACCCCGAGGACCCGGGCGGCCAGACCACCGACACCGACCGGATCGTCCTGCTCGTCTCCGTCGGGCAGGTCCGGGGCGCCAGCGGGCGGGTCTACACGAAGATCCTCGAGGAGCAGCTCCTCACGTCGGTGCCGGGGGCGCCGGCCTTCAGCCAGTACCTCTCGAACGCGGGAGGGACGAGCTCCGGAGTATCGGGGAATTGAGGCCAGAGCTGTTACGAAAGGTGTCGGTTCGCGCCGTGGCCGGCGGGCACGGCCCGTCGTCCTTGGCGGGCATGTATCTCTCCGGCAAGGGGTTCGCGGCCCGTTTGCAACCGCGGCACGAACCTCGCTCTGGTGGTGTCGAAGATTTATGTCCGGAGTCCACGCAGCTGCCGGGGCCTCGGGGCGGGTGACGGAGACCCGATGAGGCCGGGCCTCCGCTTCGCGCTTCCCGCCGGCCTGAGGAAGTCCCTCGCGGCGCTCCTGGGGCTGCTCCTCGGCCTCGGGAGCCCCGGGGTGGCGCTGGCGTACGACGAGGGATACGACCCGCTCCGGCAGATCACCCAGCAGGTCATCCCGCCGAACCTGATGATCGTCCTCGACCGGAGCGGCTCGATGCGGTGGGACGCCTTCGGCAACGAGCTGTTCGAGGGGGACGATTCGGTCGGGCGGCTCGTCTGGTACGGCGGCATCTGCATAAGCGCCCGGCCGGTCGACACGCCGACGCCGACCCCGACGGAGACGCCGACGCAGACGCCGACGGCCACGGAGACGCCGACGACGACGCCGACGACGACGCCGACGGAGACGCCGACGCTGACGGCGACCCCGACGATCACCCCGACGAACACGCCGACGGAGACGCCGACGGAGACGCCGACGGTGACGGCGACCCCGACGGTCACTCCGACCTTCACGCCGACCTCCACGCCGACGGTGACGCCGACGGCCACTCTGACACTGACGAACACGAC
>DAOMFB010000085.1:0-9447 GCA_035429585.1 Thermoanaerobaculia bacterium | reverse complement strand
GAGATACTCCACGTAGGCTGCCACGGCCTCCCGCCCCTTCGCCACGTCGTCGCCCGCAGCCCTGCGAAGAGCCAGGGCCCGGGAGAACCGCTCCTTCAGGCCGTGGACCACCTGGTGCGTGAGCTAGGAGACCAGGCCGGGCACGTTTCCCTCGGCCAGCGACTCGTCGGCGTGACGGAAGACGGGGTCGGCGCTTCCGGCGGGCTTCAAGCCCGTGTGGGGCGCCCCCTCGCCCGCGCGATGGACGCGGACGAGCGTCTCGAAGAACGCCGTGTCGGCCACCTCGCGCGCCTCGGGCGAGAGCTTCCGGACGGCCAGAGTCCTCTCGAAGGAGGCGCGGATCGCCGCCTCGTCGCAGGGGCGGACCCACTTCAGGTCCGGCGTGACGCTGCCGGCCGCGAACGCGCGCCGGGCGTCGGCGACGACCGGGCCGTCGAGCGTGTCGCAGTGAGCGGCGGCGGGCCGGTGGGCCAGGAGCGGGGCGGCGGCGAGGGTGAACCCGAGGACGAGGCGCTTCATCGCGAGGACCTCCCGGCGCGGGAGTTTGCCGTCGCGGCGTCCGCCACGGAATGGCCGGCGTCATACCGCCGTGCGTGTCGCGCCCGGCGTCAGCGCTTCTTCTTCAGCTCCGTCGCGATCGTGAGCTTGAAGCCGTCGGGGTCGGTCAGGGAGAAGTCGCGCATCCCCCAGGGCTGGTTCGTCGGCGGTTGGTCGAGGACGCCGCCGCGCGAGACGATCCCCTTCGCAATCGCATCGACGTCTTGCGAGGTCATCAGGTAGAGCCGGAAGGCCTCCCCTTTCGTACGGCGCCCCTTCTTCCAGTCGTCCTGGGAGAGCATCAGGAAGACCTTCCCGGCCCGGAGGCCGACGCCGACGAGCTTCCCGTCCCGCTCGTAGCGCTCCTCGACCGAGAAGCCGACGACGTCCCGGTACCAGGCCAGGCTCTTCCCAAGGTCGTTCGCCGTGAAGCTCGTCGAAAGCTCGTCCAGCTTCAGGCCCGCGGACGCCGCCCGCTTCGCGGCCGGCCTCGCCTTCGTCGCCGGCTTCTTCGGGGCTGCCTTCTTCGCCGTCTTCTTCGTCGCCATGTCGTTCCTCCGTCCTTCGTTCGCCGCAGCCTACGACCCGGAGGGCCGGGGGTCAATCCCGAGGTGAGACGCGGTCTCGACATTCCGACGCGTCGCCGGGGGGCCCACGCCTCCTTCCGGCGGCCTCCCCTACGCGACGATCCCCTCCCCTTCCACGGCCTCGGAGCGCGCCTGGCGGGCGCGGAAGTCGAGGACGCGGCAGTCCATCACCCGGAACCAGAGGGGCGGGACGGCGGCCAGAAGGATCATCCCGGCGTAGCCCGTCGGGAGCTGCGGCGACTCGGGGAAGTTGCGGAGGACCTGATAGCGGCGCGCCGGCCACGCGTGGTGGTCGGAGTGCCGCTGGAGGTGGTAGAGGAACCCGTTGGTCACGAGGTGGTTGCTGTTCCAGGAGTGGAGCGGCGTGACCCGCTCGTACCTCCCGTTCGGGAGCTTCCGCCGCTCGAGCCCGTAGTGCTCGAGGTAGTTGACGATCTCGAGGAGGGAGAAGCCGAGGATCGCCTGGACGACGACGACGAGCGCCGCCGTCGCGCCCGCCCCGAGGCCGAAGAGCCCGGGAGCCTCGGGCGCGAGCCACCGCCCGGCGACGAGCGCACCGGCGGTGAGGGCCATCGGGAAGAGCACGTTCCGCCACGTCTCGTTCCGGAGGCTCCACACGCTCTTCCCGATGCGGGCGAGCCGCCGCCGCTCGAGCTCGAGGCTCTTCCGGAACGTGCCGGTCACCGTTCGCGGGTAGAACTTCCAGAACGACTCCCCGAAGCGCGCGGAGGCCGGGTCTTCGGGCGTCGCGACCATGAGGTGGTGACCGAGGTTGTGCTCCTCTGTGAAGTGACCGTAGAAAGCGGGGTGCAGGAGCGCCCGGGCGAGCGCCTTCTCGAGCCGGCCCGCCTTGTGCCCCAGCTCGTGCGCGACCACGATGCCGATGCCGGAGAGGATCCCCATCGACCAGGTGTTCCCGGCGTACTCCGGCGCGCCCCAGCCCCCCGCGATCGCGCCCCGGACGACGTACGCGAGGACGGCCCAGTAAGCGGGGACGAAGGCGTACGTGACGAGCCGGTAGTACCGCTTGCCATCCATCGCCTCTTCCTCCTCGGGGGCGTAGTTCACCCGGTCCTCGCCGACGATGAGGTCGAGGAGCGGGATCACGACGAACGCGACGAACGGCGTCAGGAAAGCGGCCGCCCCGCCGTACCGCACGCCGAGGACGACGAGCACCGGGAGGACGAAGACGATGAGGTACGTGTACTTCTTGGCTCTCTTCCAGCCGCGCGACACGGACGGCTTCGCCCCCCTTCGCTCTCCGGTGCAACGCGATTCTCGCGAATCCGCGCCCGTCCGGAAAGGAGCGAAAATCCCCGGTCTCGCACGGAAGGAGAAAGATGCGGCCGTTTCTGTTCGTCTTCCTGGTCCAGAGCGCCCTCTCCCCAGGGACCGCCGAGTCCCCTGTCCCGGTCGCCGAAGAGCCCCGACACAAGCTGGTCTTCGAGAACGCCTTCGTCCGGGTCATTGACGCGACCCTTCCGGCGGGCTACGAGAGCCTCTACCACACGCACGCCCGCGACAACGTTCCCGTCGCCGTCCTCGGCGGGAGGATCCGGACCGATATGCCCGGCCAGAAGTCGAGGGAGACCGACGTCGTCGCCGGGCAGGCCTGGTTCTCCCCCGGCGGGTATGCCCACCGGGTGACGAACATCGGTCCCGAAACCGTCCGGTTCATCGACGCCGAGATCCTCGAGACGCCCCCGTCCGAGGTGGGCGCCGCCGTCGCGACCCTCGCGGGGCACGTCCTCGAGATCGAGAACGCGCGCGCTCGGGTCTACCGGGTGACGCTCCCTCCCGGCGCGTCGTGCGCGGAGCACCGGCACGCGAAGGCCGTCCTCCGGGTGACCGTCCCCGGGACGGGCCTCGCCCTTCCGGTCCCGTATTCGTGGCACCCGTCCGGGCGCGTCCCCGCCGCCGAGAACCGGGACGCGGCCCCCCTCCAGCTCGTCGAGATCGAGTGGACGGGAAGGTGACTGCGCGAGCCGGCTCCCTCGAGGAGCGGGAAACTCAGAGAACCAGCTTCCCCATCACGCGGACGTAGGTCAGGCCGAGCCACAGCTGCCAGGCTCCCATCGCGATGACGAGGAGGGCCGCGGCCTTGAGAAGCAGGTCCCTCGTCGTCGCGGAGAGCCGCCCGAAGAGGAGCCCCACGGCGACCATCGAGGGGAGCGTCCCGGCGCCGAAGGCGGCCATCAGGAGGGCGCCCGCCGCGGCGCTCTTCGTCGTCGTCGCCTGGACGGCGATGGCGAGGGTCAGGGCGCACGGCATGAGGCCGTTCGCGACTCCCGCGAGCAGCATCCCTCCGATCGGAGAGGCGGGAGGGGCTCCGCCCGGCTCCGCCGGGGCCCCCACGGCGCGCGAGAAGAGCCGCCGGGTGAAGGACGCCGGCGCGAAGCCGACCGTCACGGGGAGCGGGGAGAAGCCGAGGATATCGAGCCCGAGGACGATGACCACGATCCCGGCGACGATCTGGAGGACTCCCTGGGCGAGGCCGAACCGGCCGCTCTGCGTCAGCGCCTCCCCGAACCCCCCGGCCACCGCGCCGACCGCGGCGTAGACCGCCAGGCGGGCGCCGTGATACGCGGTGTGCGCCGCCGGACGCCGGGCGGCGGGGCCGAGCTTCAGGAAGCAGCCCGAGACGAGTCCGCCGCACATCCCGAGGCAGTGGCCGCTCCCGAGGAGGCCCGCCAGGAAGGCGAGTCCGTAGTTCATGGCGGACCGGGCGGCGCGGCCAGCGTCCGGGCCGTGGCCTCGAAGGCGTCCATCCCCGTCTCCCCCACCAGCCTCTCTCGCACGCGGCCGTCGGAGCCGACGAAGAAGGTCGTCGGAAGCGCCTCGACCCGGTAGGCCTTCGCCGTCGCGGCCTCCTCGTCGAGGAGGAGCGGGTAGCCGACGCCGAGCCGCCGGGCGATTCCCTCCACCTTCGCCCGCTCCTGTCCGACGTTGACGGCGACGAACGCGACCCCCGACGCCGCGAGCCGTCCGGCCACCGGATCGAACTCCTTCATCCGCTCCTCGCAGACGGGGCAGGTGGCGGACCAGAACCGGAGGACGACGCCCTTCCGGCCGGCGAACCCCTCCGGGAACCGGCTCACCTCGCCCGACAGGGCCGGGAGCGCGAAGGGAGGCGCCGTGTCTCCGCGCCCGACCGGCGCCGCCTTCCGTCCGCGGCACGCGGACACGGTGAGGAGCGCAGCCAGGGCGAGAGCCGGCGAAGAGCAGCGAAGACGCATCATCGACTCGGTCCGGCGCGGCGGGAGGGACCGGCCCGGCGGACCGGCCCCTCGCGTCGCGGGCGGCTCAGGAGTGGTAGTCGAGGCACTCGGCCAGGCTCGGGTCCTTCAGGGGGATCGCGCCGTGCCGCGAGAGGGCCCATCCGAAGACCAGGACGAAGAGTCCGAGGAAGCCGAGCGTCACGGCGAGCTCCACGACCGGCAGGTGCGCCTGCCCGCGGTCGTGTCCGTGCCCGACGGACGGGGCGACCATCAGGAAGAGCTCCCAGAACTGGGCGAAGAGGATCAGGACGGCGACGGGGACGAGCCGTCCCGGCTGCCGCTTCGCCTCCCGCGGGACGAGGAGGAGGAACGGGACGAGGAACTTCAGGACCGGGAGGAGGAGGAGGTACGGGAGCCAGCCGTGGGCCGCGCGCCGGAGGAACCAGGCCGTCTCCTCCGGGATGTTCGCGTACCAGATCAGCATGAACTGGCAGAAGTAGATGTAGGCCCAGAAGCCGGTCGCCGCGAAGAGCATCTTTCCGAGGCTGTGGAGGTGGTTCTCGTTCAGGAAGCCCTTGAGCCGCCCCGAGAGAACGAGAGCCCCCGCCACGACGGCGACGAAAGCGAGGCCCGTCTGGACGACGTCGGTGAAGACGAGGACGGCGAACATCGTCGAGTACCAGTGCGCGTCGAGGGAGAGGAGGAGGTAGAAGCTGACGACGCTGATCGTCAGGGCGAAGACGACGAGGAAGAGGGCCGAGAGGGTGTGGCTCCGGCTCGTCAGCGCGACGCCCCCCTCCCGGTCCTGCCGGCGCGAGGCCCCGGCGATGGCGGCGGCGAAAACGACCCAGAGGACGAGGCTCGCCGCCAGGAGGACGTAGAAGGCGCGGAGATTCAGGAAGGGCGCCTTGTGGGTGAGGAGCGGATCGTACGCGACGACCGCGGGGATCGCCCAGTGGTAGAGCGACTCGGCCCCGAGGCCGACCGCGAGCGTCAGGAGGCTCCCCGGGACGAGCCAGGCCGTCATCGCCTCGGGGACGCGCCGCATCGTGACCCCCCAGACGCCCCGCGCGAGGTAGAGGATCGAGATCCAGGCGACGCCGAAGGCCCCGAGGCCGAGGGCGAAGAAGACCCCGATGAGGTACGAGCTCCAGGCCAGCGCCCCGTGCCCGGCGGTCAGCGCCCACGCGAAGGCGGCGATCCCCGCCAGGACGAGGAGGGCCGAGACGACGCGGACGGCGCCGGGGAGGGCGATCGGCTCGGGGGGCGCGGGAAGGGCGTGGGCGTGTTCCGTCGCGTGGCTCATGACTTCCCCCCTTGCGCGGCCGCCGCCGGCGCCGGAGGCGGCGGGGCGACGGGCTGCTCGCTCTGCATCCTGCGGACGTAGCGGACGACCGACCAGATGTCGTTCGCGTCGACCTGCCGGGCGTGGCTCGGCATCGAGTTCTGGCCGCGCATCGGGCGATGGAAGATCTGCCCGTCCGGCCAGTCGCGCACCTTCTGAGTCATCAGGCTCGGCGGCTTCGGGAAGAGCGCCGTCAGGTGACCGTCTCCCGCGGCCTTCGGGCCGTGGCAGGTGATGCAGACGCGCTCCCAGACGAACTGGCCGTGCGCCAGCACTTCCGGCGTCGCCGGGAGCGGGTTCACCAGCTCCAGGCCCGCCTTCTCCGCCTCGTTCTGGGCGTAGGGGTACGGGAACTCGTTCACCGCCACCGTGCCGGCCTGCGGCTCCATCAGGCCGGTCGGGCGGCCGTCGAAGATGTCCTTCCGCTGGGGCTTCAGCTTCGCCTGGTCGTTCATGTCGAGGAAGTTCCCCTCCCGGTGCGGCGTGCGGCCGGCCGGGAGCCCGAGGTCGCACGCCGACGCGAGGAGAGCGAGCGCCGCCAGCGCCGCGAACGCAGAGAGCGCGGGGACCTTACGCATGGGCGCCTCCTTCCGCGTCCACGAGGCGGACGCCCTGGGCACCGAGCGACTTCAGGAAGGCCGTCGCGGCGTCCGGGTCCCACTTCGGGTCCGTCGCCGAGATCCAGACGACGAAGCGGTCGATCGTCGCCCCCGTCTCGATGACCATCGGCGGCGGCTGCGGGACGGTGTCGCGCTTGCCGGCGATGACCGCCACGAGCGCGGTCCCGAGGGCCGCCCAGAAGACCATCGCCTCGAAGGTGATCGGGATGAAGGCCGGCCACGCGGCGTGGGGCTTGCCGCCGAAGTTCATCGGCCAGTCGAAGACCATCACGTAGTTCTGGAGGCCCTGCGCGAAGAGGATTCCGCCGAGGGCGAGGAGCCCCGTCACGTACGGGATCCACGACCGCTTCTGCCCCATCGCCTCCTCCATCCCGTGGATCGGGAAGGGGGTCAGGAAGTCGAAGTGCTTCCAGCCCGCGTCCCGGACCTTCGCCGCGGCCGCGAGGGCCTCGGACGGCTCGCAGAAGTAGCCGAGGATTCCTTTCGTCGAGGTCGGCATCATGGCGCTCACCTCCTCGCTCCCGCCGCGGGTGCGGCGTCGGTCGGGGCGCTTCGGGCCACCTTCGGGTCCATGACCCCCTTCACCTCCGAGATCGCGATGACGGGGAGGACGCGGACGAAGAGCAGGAAGAGGGTGAAGAAGAGGCCGAAAGAGCCGAGAAGGATCATGTAGTCCCAGCGGGTCAGCGCGTACATCCCCCAGGACGACGGGAGGAAGTCGCGGTGCAGCGTCGTCACGACGATGACGTACCGCTCGAACCACATCCCGACGTTCACGAGGATCGAGACGACGAAGAGGACGAGGGTGTGCCGCCGCATCTTCTTCCACCAGAAGACCTGCGGGACGATCGCGTTGCAGGTGAACATGATCGCGTAGGCCCACCCGTACGGGCCGAACGCCCGGTTCTTGAAGACGAAGCCCTCCCACTCGCTCCCCGAGTACCAGGCCATGAAGAACTCGGTCAGGTAGGCGAAGCCGACGAGCATGCCGGTCAGCATGAGAATCTTGGCCATCGCCTCCATGTGGTTCGTCGTGATGTAGTTCTTCAGGCCGAAGTAGCCGCGCATGAAGGTCATCAGGGTGATGACCATCGCGAAGCCCGAGAAGATGGCGCCGATGACGAAGTACGGGGGGAAGATCGTCGCGTGCCAGCCCGGGAGGATCGACGTCGCGAAGTCGAACGAGACGATCGTGTGGACGGAGAAGACGAGCGGCGTCGCGAAGGCCGCGAGGATCATGTAGGCCGACTCGTAGTGCCGCCAGGCGCGGTGGGACCCCGTCCAGCCGAAGCTCAGGGCGTTGTAGATCCTCTTCCGCCAGGGGTGCGTCGCGCGGTCGCGGACGGTCCCGAGGTCCGGGAGGAGCCCGAGGTACCAGAAGGCGAGCGAGACGAGGCCGTAGGTGGAGATCGCGAAGATGTCCCACGCGAGGGGCGAGTTGAAGTTCACCCAGAGCGGGCCGCGGGCGTTCGGGTAGGGGACGAGCCAGTAGGCGAACCAGGGGCGCCCGAGGTGGATGATCGGGAAGGTCCCGGCGCAGGCGACGGCGAAGAGCGTCATCGCCTCGGCCGCGCGGTTGATCCCGGTCCGCCACTGCTGCCGGAAGAGGTAGAGGACGGCCGAGATGAGCGTCCCGGCGTGCCCGATGCCGATCCAGAAGACGAAGTTGATGATGAAGGAGCCCCATCCGACCGGCCGGTTGATCCCGAGGATCCCCATGCCGGAGTAGAAGAGCATCGCCATCGCGAAGAGGCCGATCGTGAGCGCCGTCAGGGCGACGGCGAACGCGAGCCACCACCTCTTCGTCGGGAACTGCTCCGTGTGCAGGCAGATGTCGCGGTCGACGTCGGCCCAGGTCTTTCCGCCCGTGACGAGCGGCTCCTCGACCTCGACGTCGCCCCCGTACGGGCCTTTGCCCGGAAGGACGATCGGCAGGCCCGCGAGCTGCCCGTCGTCCATCACCGCGGCGTAGGGACTCGTCTCAAGCCTTGTCATGGCGCACCTTCGTCAGGTAGGAGATGGAGGGCTTCACGCCCGTCGCCTCGAGGAGCTTCATGGCCCGCGGGTGGGCGGCCAGGGCCGCCACGCGCGAGCCGGGGGCGTTCACGTCGCCGAAGGTGATCGCGCCCGTCGGGCACGCCTCCATGCAGGCCGGCACGACGGCCCCGTCCGGGAAGTGGTCCTTCGTCCGGCCGGCCCGCGTCGCGGACGAGCGCGCCTCCCGGATCCGCTGGATGCAGAAGGTGCACTTCTCCATCACGCCGCGGCTCCGGACCGTCACCTCGGGGTTGTTCTTCATCTGCATCAGACCGCGGGTGTTCAGGTCGGCGAGGCGTCCGATGCGCCGGTCGAGGGCCCGGAAGAAGAGGCTCGCCTTCGCCGTGGAGTACTCCCAGAAGTTGAAGCGCCGGACCTTGAACGGACAGTTGTTGGCGCAGTAGCGGGTGCCGACGCAGCGGTTGTAGATCTGCTGGTTGAGCCCGTCCTCGCTGTGCGTCGTCGCTACGAAGGGGCAGACGGTCTCGCACGGCGCGTTCTCGCAGTGCTGGCAGAGCATCGGCTCGAAGAGCGTCTGCGGCTCCTCGACGACCGGGAGCGGCCCGTCCCAGACCTCGGCCCCCCAGCCGCCGTCCTTCTCCGGGGCGTCGTAGTAGCGGTCGATCCGGATCCACGACATCTCCCGGCGGTCGAGAACGCCCTGTCGCCCGACGACCGGGATGTTGTTCTCGGCCTGACAGCCGACGACGCACTTGCCGCAGCCGTTGCACTTCGACAGGTCGATCGCCATGGCCCAGCGCGCGTTCGGGAACTTGTGCTCCGGCCACGCGGAGGGGCCCCCCTTCTCCTGCTCCGTCCCGGACTTCGCGTTCTTCTCGAAGGCCGTGAGCGTCGTCGCCGGCACGAGGGGGCGCCGGTCCCGGTCGATCACGTTCGAGCCCTGCGAGATGGCCAGAGCCTCGCGCCCTTCGGCGCGGCGGAGCGTCACCGGGATCCCGGCCGCGACGGCCCGCCCGCCGGCGAGCGCGCGGAGGGGGAAGGCGTTCCGGCCGACGCCGTTTCCGATGACCCCGCAGCCCGACCGGCCGAGGCCGAGCGGGATCGCGATCTGGTCGTGGTGCATCCCGGCGTGCCGGTAGGCC
>DAOMFB010000084.1:0-9463 GCA_035429585.1 Thermoanaerobaculia bacterium | reverse complement strand
GACGAGCGGATGGCCCGCGGCGTCGCCGCGCGTCACCGTCAGGGCCAGCGGGCCCCACGGCGAGAGGTCGGTCTCGACGCCGTCGGCGCGGAGTCCGGCGCGGAGCGCCTCGAGCCCGCCGAGCCGCGGGTCGGCCAAGAGGTCGATCGGCGCGTCGGCGTCGTCGGCCTCGAGCGCGGCGCGGGTCGCCGCGTCGCCGAAGGCCCCGAGCCAGCGCCGGACGAGCCACTCGGGATGCGACGCCTCGAGCGCCAGCCGCAGCGCCGGATCGGAGCCGGCGGGAAGGAGGACCCGGCCGGGCCGCTCCTCCGAGGCCGCCACGCGCCGCAGGACCGCGTTGACGAGGCCCGCGCCACGCGGCGCGACCCCCTTCGCGGCCTCGACCGTCTCGGCGACCGCGGCGTGCTTCGGGATCCGGTCCATCAGGAGGAGCTGGGCGGCCCCGAGGCGGAGGGCCGAGCGGGTGGCCGCGTCGAGGTCCGGGACCGGCTGGCGGAGGTGGCGGGCGAGGACGTGGTCGAGGCGGATCGCCCCCCGGAGCGTCCGCTTCACGAGGGCGCGGAGGAGATCGCGGTCCCGCGGCGGGAGGCCGGCGCCCCGGGCGTCGAGGAGGGGCGCGGCGTGCGCCCCGTCGCGCTCGACGCGAAGGAGAATCGAAAGGGCGAGGCCCCTCACCGGGCTTCCGACGCGCGCCGCCGTGGGGGAGGTCACGAGGGCCAGATTTCGCCCGGCGCCACGCGCTCGCCGCGGACGAAGTCGGCGGCGACGAGCCGCTTGCCCCCGTCCGCCTGGAGCGCCGCGACCGAGACCGCCCCCTCGCCGCAGGCGATCACGAGGGCCGGAGACGTGGCGAGAACCGTGCCCGGCGCGGCGTCCGCGGCGCCGCGCGGAGCGGGCTCGAGGCCCGCGAGCTTCAGACGGGACGCCTTCCGGAAGGTGAAGAGCCCCGGCCACGGCGTGAAGGCCCGGTCCCGGCGCGTCAGCTCGAGGGCGGGGCGGCCCCAGTCGACGAGCCCGTCCTCGCGCGCGATCTTCGGGCAGTAGGTCGCCCGGGCGTCGTCCTGCGGCACGAGCGGCACCGGCAGCCGCCCGATCGTCTCCACGAGGAGGGACGCGCCCATCGCCGAGAGGCGGGCGCCGAGCGTCGCCGCGGTGTCCGCCCCGTGGATCGGCGTCTCGCGCACGGCGAGGACGGGGCCCGTGTCCATCCCGGCCTCCATCTCCTGGACCGAGACGCCGGTCGTCGCGTCCCCCGCGAGGATCGCCGCCTGGACGGGCGAGGCGCCGCGCCAGCGGGGGAGGACCGAGCCGTGCACGTTCAGGCAGAAGAGGCGCGGCAGGTCGAGCACGCGCTGCGCGAGGATCTTCCCGTACGCCGCCACGACGAAGAGGTCGGCCCGGGGCCCGGCGAGGCGCGCGACGGCGTCGTCCGCCTTGAGGCTCTCCGGCTGGAAGAGCGGCAGGGAGAGCGACTTCGCGAGCCGCGCCACGGCCGGGTCCGAGGGCTCGCCGTGCCGGCCGACCGGCCGGGCGGGCTGCGAGACGACCAGGGCGATCTCGTGCCCCGCGGCGACAAGCGCCTCCAGCGAGGGGACGGCGAACTCGGGCGAGCCGAAGAAGACGAGGCGCATCGCCGGGAGTCTAGCGGGAGCCCCGTTCCGCCGAGCCGCCGATTTCCTTAGAGAATCCGCTGATTTCGTGTATAGAATCGCGAAGCCTTCGGGCAAGAGTTTCGAACGAAAGGACGGATTCCATGGCTGGAATGACGAAATCGCAGATCGCGGAGCACCTCGCCGAGAAGACCGGGACCACGAAGAAGGTCGCCGGACAGTACCTCGAGGAGCTCGCGACCCTCGCCTACAAGCAGGCGAAGAACTCCTTCACGCTGCCGGGCCTCGGCAAGCTGGTGCTCGTGAACCGCAAGGCGCGCATGGGCCGCAACCCCGCCACGGGCGAGGCCATCAAGATCCCGGCCAAGCGCGTCGTGAAGTTCCGCGTCGCCAAGGCCGCCAAGGACGCCATCCTCGGCGCCAAGAAGTAGAACGTCGGGTCACGGGGAACCCGGGTCCGGGTTCCCCGTCATCCGGATCCTTCTTGACACGGCCCCGCGGGTCGTCTACCTTCCGCGGACCGTGAACGCTACCCGCTTCCTCCCCCGGCGAATGGTCATGCCCATGTGCATGGCTCCCACCGTGGAGAGGGAGAAGCGTGTCGCCGCCCGGTAGCCACCGAAGCGAGACATGACGCCGGCCAGACCGGCGGAACTTCAACCGGCCCTCTCCCGAGGGCCGGTTCTTTTTTCCGGCTCCCGGGCGAGGCCAAGACGAACGAGGAGATCCCGATGTCCGAAGGCCCGACCGCCCCGCCCCGGCTCCGAGCCGGAACCCGCGCCGTCCACGCCGCCCAGGAGGTGGCCGACCCGACGACGCGCGCACGCGCCGTCCCGATCTACGCGACGACGTCCTACCTCTTCGACTCCCCCGAGCACGCCGCCGACCTCTTCGGCCTCCGGCAGTTCGGGAACATCTACACGCGGATCATGAATCCGACGACCGACGTCTTCGAGAAGCGGATCGCCGACCTCGAGGGAGGCGTCGCGGCGGTCGCGACGTCGAGCGGCCAGGCCGCCGAGACCCTCACGATCCTGAACCTCGCGAAGGCCGGGGACTCCATCGTCTCCTCCTCGACGCTCTACGGCGGCACGCACGCGCTCTTCACGCACACGCTCCCCCGCCTCGGGATCGCGACGCGGTTCGTCGACATCCACGACACGGCCGCCGTCGCGGCCGCCATCGACGACACGACCCGCGCCGTCTACGTGGAGACGATCGGGAACCCGAACCTCGACGTCCCGGACTTCCCGGCGCTCGCGAAGGTCGCCCACGCCGCCGGGGTGCCGCTCGTCGTCGACAACACCTTCGGGACGCCCCTCCTCTGCCGGCCCCTCGAGCACGGCGCCGACATCGTCGTCCACTCGGCCACGAAGTGGATCGGCGGCCACGGGACGGCCATCGGCGGCGTCGTCGTGGACGGCGGCCGGTTCGACTTCGGGAAGGCCCCGCGCTTCCGGCAGTACTTCGTCGACCCCGAGCCCGCCTACCACGGCCTCTCCTTCTCGACGCTCTTCGGGAACCTCGCCTTCGCGATCCGCCTCCGGGTCGTCCTCCTCCGCGACCTCGGCGCCTGCCTCTCCCCCTTCAACTCCTTCCTCTTCCTCCAGGGGCTCGAGACGCTCCACCTCCGGATCCGCCGCCACTCGGAGAACGCCCTCGCACTCGCGCGGCACCTCGAGGGCCACCCGGCCGTCGCGTGGGTCCGCTACCCGGGCCTCCCCTCGCACCCGACCCACGAGCGGGCGAAGCGGTTCCTCTCCGGCGGCTTCGGCGGCGTCCTGACCTTCGGCGTGAAGGGGGGCGAGCCCGCGGCGAGGAAGACGATCGCCGGGGCGAAGCTCTTCTCCCTTCTCGCGAACGTCGGCGACGCGAAGAGCCTGGTCATCCACCCCTGGAGCACGACGCACGAGCAGCTCTCCGAGGCCGAGCGCCGTGCCGCCGGGGTGACGCCCGACCTGATCCGCATCTCGGCCGGGCTCGAGGAGATCGAGGACCTGCTCGAGGACCTGGACCGGGCCCTGGCCGGGGCGGCCTCGTGAGCGCCGCATGAAGGAGCCGCGGACCGACAGCGTCCTCATCCCGGAGTTCCGTCTCGAGTCGGGCGTCGTCCTCCCGGAGGTCCGCGTCGCGTACGGCGTTCTCGGCCGGATCGAGCCGGGCGGCGGCAACGTCGTCCTCGTCTTCCACTCCCTCACGGGCGGCCCGGCCGACCTCGGCGGCTTCTTCCCGGACGTGGCCGGCCCGGGGCGTCCGGTCGACACGAACAAGTGGGCGGTCGTCTGCCCGAACCTCCTCGGCTCCTGCTACGGCACCACGTGGCGGGACGCCGGCGCGGCGTCCCGGCGCGTCGTTCCGACGACCCGCGACATGGCGCGGCTCACCGGCCTGATGCTCGACGCGCTCGGCGTCACGAAGGTCGCGCTGGCCACGGGCGGCTCGCTCGGCGGGATGGTCGCCCTGGAATGGGCCGCGACCTTCCCGGAGCGGACGAAGGCCATCGTCGTCTTCGCCGCCCCGGCCGCGCACACGGCGTGGGGGATCGGCTGGAACCACGTTCAGCGCCTCGCCGTCGGGAAGCTCGGCGCCGAGGGCCTGGCCCTGGCGCGGATGGTGGGGATGCTGACCTACCGGACGCCCGACGAGCTCGAGTCGCGCTTCGGCCGGAAGGGGGGAGCGGACGAGCCGTTCGCCATCCAGTCGTACCTGACGCGGCACGGCGAGAAGCTCGTCGCCCGCTTCGACACGGCGAGCTACCTCACGCTCCTCGACGCCATGGACGCGCACGACGTGGGGCGCGGCCGCGGCGGCGTCTCCCGCGCGCTCGGCGCCTTCAAGGGCCGGCTCACGGGGGTCGGCATCCCCGGGGACGTCCTCTACACGCCCGACGACGTGAAGCGCTGGACGCACCGGGCCGGGGCCTCCTTCCGCGTCATCCGCTCGCTCCGCGGGCACGACGGGTTCCTGCTCGAGCTGGGGCGCGTGGGGGACCTCCTCGCCTCCGAGCTCGCCCCCGTCGCCGCCACGGCGCGGCGCCGCATCTCCGGCCTCCGGGGCTGAGGCGGGAGGGCCCTACCGCCGGCTCCGGTCGATCTCGTCGAAGTAGTCGGGGGGGACGAGGACCTCGCGGCTCTTGGGGCCGCCGGGCGGCGGGGGGGCGATGCCGGCGGGCTGCATTATGTTGAAGAGCTTCCCGGCCCGCGAGAAGCCGATCTCGAGCCGCCGCTGCAGGAACGAGATGGAGGCCATCCGCTCCCGGACGACGAGGCGCGCCGCCTGGTCGAACATCGGGTCGGCGTCGTCGCTCCCGGCCCGGCCGCCGTTCGCCGCCGCGCCGGCCGGCTCGCGGTCCGCCGTCACGGTCTCGTCGTAGATCGGCCTCCCCTGCTTCTTCAGGAAGCGGGCGAGCTCCTTCGTCTCCTCGCCGCTGATGAAGCCGCCGTGGACCCGCATCAGGTACGACGTCCCGGGCGCGAGGAAGAGCATGTCCCCCTGCAGGAGGAGCTGCTCGGCCCCCATCTGGTCGAGGATCGTCCGCGAGTCGATCCGCGTCCGCGTCGTGTAGGCCATCCGGCACGGCAGGTTCGCCTTGATCGTCCCCGTGATGACGTCGACCGACGGGCGCTGGGTCGCGAGGATCAGGTGGATGCCGACGGCGCGCGCCTTCTGGGCGAGGCGGGCGACGGAGTCCTCGATCTCGCGCGGGGCGGTCATCATCAGGTCGGCCAGCTCGTCGATGACGATGACGATGTAGGGCATCGGCGCGATCGACCCGTCGGCCCCCGCCTTGAGCTTCTCGCCGAGCTTCTCGCGCACCTCGGCCAGCGCCTTCGGGTCGCGGATCGCCGCGTTGTACTGCTCGATGTTCCGGACGCCGGGCCATTCGGAGAGGAGGCGGTAACGCCCTTCCATCTCCTCCACGGCCCAGACGAGGGCGTTGGCGGCCTTCTTCGGCTCCGTGATGACCGGCACGAGGAGGTGCGGCAGGTCCTCCCAGTCCTTCATGTCGTTCATCTTCGGGTCGACGAAGATGAACTTCACCTCGTCCGGCCGCGCCTTGAAGAGGATCGAGGTGATCATGCCGTTGATGCCGACGCTCTTGCCGGCGCCCGTCATGCCGGCCACGAGGAGGTGCGGCATCCGGACGAGGTCGGCCACGACCGGCTCTCCGTGGACGTCGAGGCCCAGGGCGATCGTCAGCAGCGACGGCGACTTCCGGAAGCGCTCGCTCTCGATCACCTCCCGGAGGGCGATGACGTCCCGGTTCCGGTTCGGCACCTCGATCCCGACGGCGGCCCGCCCCGGGATCCGCTCGATCCGGACCTTCTCGGCGGCGAGGGCGAGCGCGAGGTCGTTCTCGAGGTTCGCCACCCGGGCGACCTTGACGCCCGCCGAGGGCTTGAACTCGTACGTCGTGACGACCGGGCCCGGCGTGAAGGTGTCGACGATCCCCTCGACGTCGAACTCGAGGCACTTCGACGCGATGAGGTCCATCGTCTGCTGGAACTCGGCCCGGTCCCGCTCCCGGTCGCGCTTGGGCGCCGGCCGGAGGAGCCTCTCGGGCGGGAAGACCCAGCCGTTCGACTCCTTGGGCGACGGGAAGGGCAGGATCCGCTGCGGCGGGTCCGGCTTCTTCAGCTGCGCCGGGCGCGCGACGGGGCGCGGCGGCGCGGGCGTCTCGCCCTCCTTCCCCGTCACGCTCTTCTGGATGGAGAACCGCCCCGTTCCCGCCTTCTCCTTCACGCGGAGCGTGGCGACGGAGGGAATGAAGACGACCTCCCCCTCGGGCTCGGGCGCCGGGGCCTCCGGCGGGCGCGCCGCCTCCTCCTTCGCGCGCTCGAGGTGCTTCTTGACCACGTCCCGGCGGAGCTTCTCCTTGAGCGCCTGTTCCCGCCGCCGCTGGCGCTCCGGGCCCCGAGCACCCCGCCCCGCCACCAGCCGACGAACCGGACCGCCCGACGCGAGACGCCGTCGCCGAGCGACAGCGAGGTCGTCAAGAGGACGCCGATCAGGAGGAGGGAGACGAGGAGGATCGTCGCCCCCGGGGCGTTGAGGCCGCCGACGAGGAACGAGCCGAGGACGTCGCCGACGTAGCCCCCCGCCCCCAGCCCGCCGCCGAGGAAGCCGGCCGAACGCGAGGTGGGCGAGCGGCGCCGCCGTCAGGAGGACGACCAGGAGGCCGGCGCCCCGGGTTCCCCAGGCACCGGTCGGACGCGACCGGACCCGCCGGACCCCGGCGGCGAGGAGCACGAGCGGGAAGACGAAGGCGGCGAGGCCGAAGAACTGGAGGGCGCCGTCCGAGAACGAGGCGCCGAAGCGGCCGGCCCAGTTCCTCGGGTGCACCGAGGGGTCGTGGACCGACGAGAAGAGCGACGGGTCCTGCGGGTGGTACGAGAGAAGCGCCGCGAGGAGGAGGACCCCGGCCGCGAGGATCAGGATGCCGAGGAACTCGTCCCGGCGCCTCTCGAGGACCGTCTTCTCGGGCGACGCGTGGATCGCTGGCGCCGGCATGGCGTCAGGCGCTCCTCACCAGGAGGAAGAGCCCGAGGAGGCCCGTGTAGGCGATGAAGGGGACGAGACGCATCGAGACGACGAGCCGGAGGAGCGCCGCGATGGCCGCGTAGCCGACGACGGCCGCGACGGCCATCCCGACGAGATAGACCGGCCACGCCCCGGCGCCGAACGCCTCCGGGTGGTGCCGGTACGCGGAGAGGTTCTCGGAGGCGGCGGCCGCGAGGATCGTCGGGATCGACAGGAGGAACGAGAACTCCGCCGCCGTCTGCCGCGACATGCCGGAGAAAAGCCCGACGGAGATCGTGTTGCCCGAGCGCGAGAAGCCGTGGAAGACGGCCGAGGCCGCCTGGCAGACCCCCACGAGGGCCGCGTCGCGGAAGCGGACCTCGGGGAGGGCGCGGCCCGCCGCGCCGCGCCGCCGGCCGACGGCCTGCGCGGCCGAGAGGAGGAGCGCCGTCCCGCAGAGGGAGGCACCGATCATCCGCATGTCGGACATCGTCGAGACGGCGAGCTTCCGGAGCGGCAGGGCCACGGCGCCGGTCAGGCCGACGGCGAACACGAGGAGCGCGACGAGCTTCCAGGCGGCCCGCCGCTCGGCCGAGTCGGCCGCCACGAGCCCCGAGGCCGTCTCGCCGATCCGTCCGCGGAAGTAGGCGACGACCGCCACCAGCGTGCCGAGGTGGAGGAGGACGTCGAACAGGATGCCCGGCTGCGAGAAGCCCGGGATGAGGCTCTGCGCGAGCGCGAGATGCGCCGTCGACGAAACGGGCAGGAATTCCGTCAGACCCTGCAGGATTCCCAGCAGGACCGCCTGCCCGACGGTGATGGACATCAATGAATTGTAGCAGGGGCACCGCGCGAAAAACGCGCTCTGGAGCGGGGCGGCGACGGTCCGAGGGCCTCGGCCAGGTCGTGGAACCGCGAGAGCGGCAGCTCCTCGGCGCGCGTCAGCGGCGGCAGGGCGAGTCGCTCGAGGACGGCCGCCACGGCCTCACCCCCCCAGCGGGGCGCGAGGCCGTCGAGGAGGGGCTTGCGGCGCGCGGTGAACGCCGCGGACGCGACGGCGAGCGCCGGCTCCGTTCCGGCCCGCGCCGCGCGGAGCGTCAGCTCGACCACCGCCGAGGTCACCTTCGGCCGCGGCGAGAAGGCGCCGGGCGCCACGTCGAAGAGCCGCCGGGCCTCCGCGTGCGCCCCCACGTCGAGGGTCAGGTAGCCGTAGGAGGAGGTCCCCGGCCGCGCCACGAGCCGCTCGGCGACCTCCTTCTGGACCATCACGACGAGGCGCGAGAAGAGGTCCGGCCGCCTCACGAACGCCCGGACCATCGGCGTGGCCGACTCGTACGGCAGGTTGCCGACGAGGCAGACGGGCAGGCGCGTCCCCGCGCCGGAGAGCGTCGCGCCCAGGTCGGTCTTCAGGGCGTCTCCGGCCACGACCGTCAGCGGCAGGCCGGCGGCGCTCTCCCGGAGCGCCTGCGCGAGGCGGCCGTCGATCTCGAAGGCCACCACGTGCGCGCCGCTCTCGAGGAGCGGACGCGTCAGGGCGCCCCGCCCCGGGCCGATCTCGACGACGGTCTCCCCCGGCGCCGGTCCGGCGGCCTCCACGATCCGCCGCGCGACGCGCGGGTCGGAGAGGAAGTTCTGCCCCCAGCGGGGACGCTGCCTTGACGCTCTCACGGCGCGCACCCTACCATCCCTTCGCGGCTCCAAAGGCCGCTCCCGCCCGTCACGAGAAAGGAACTCCCATGGCCGGAAACGTCCTCGAACTCTCGGATGCGAACTTCGAAGCCTCGGTCCTGAAGAACGCGAAGCCGGTCCTCGTCGACTTCTGGGCCGTCTGGTGCGGCCCCTGCCGCCAGGTGGCCCCCATCGTCGAGGCGCTGGCGCAGAAGTGGGGCGACAAGGTCACGGTCGCGAAGCTGAACGTCGACGACGTACCCGGGATCGCCGAGCGCTACGGCATCATGTCGATCCCCACGCTGATGCTCTTCAAGGGAGGCCAGGTCGTCGAGCGCGTCGTGGGCGTCTCCCCGCAGGCGAACCTCGAGCGGAAGTTCGAGCCCCATCTATAGCCATCAGTTCGTCCCGGGCGTCGGCGACGGCTTCTCCGGAGCGGGTCCGGGCAGCACGCGCCGCGCCACGGGTCCCTCCGGGCCCTCGACGTAGAGGATCCGGAGCCGCGCCCCGACCCGGACCCTTGTCTCGAGCCGCGTCTCGGCGTCGATCCGGAACACCCGTCCCGTGGTCCCGACCTCGGCCAGGACGACGTTTTTCCCCGGAGCGTAGGAGAGGCACGAGCCGGCGGCCCTGAGGAGCGGGGCGGGGGTGGGGGTCGCCGTCGG
>DAOMFB010000083.1:0-9493 GCA_035429585.1 Thermoanaerobaculia bacterium | reverse complement strand
CGCTCCTCGACGGCTCCTGGAAGATCCCCGAGGTCAAGCAGACTTCCTAGTTCCAGCCGACATTATCCGGCCCGCCCCGTCCGGGGCGGGCCGGCACGGCCAGAAGAGAAACCGAGGCCGGAGTTTCTGATGAAGACGACGAACGCCCTCCTCCTGGCGCTCTGCCTCCTCGGCTCCGCCTTCGGCCTCCTCGCCGAGGAGCCGAAGGCCCCCGCTCCGACGGCGGCCACGTCGGCCGACGAGGCCGAGAAGGCGAACGAACTGGCCCGGATGCTCGCGAACCCGGTCGCGAACCTCTGGTCGCTGACCTTCCAGTTCAACAACTACGAGCTGACGAACGGCCGGTGGAACTCCAACCTGAACTTCCAGCCCGTCATGCCGGTCAGCCTGACGAAGGACTGGAACCTGATCACCCGCCCGGTGATCCAGATCTACAACGACGTCCCGTACACGACGCCGGCGGGCCAGGAGGCGCGGACGGCCCACTTCGGCGACTGGACGCAGATGGAGCTCCTCTCGCCGGCCAACGCCGGGCACTGGCTCCTCGGCGTCGGGCCGACCTTCATCTTCCCGACGGCCGGGTCGGTCTACACGGGGCAGGGGAAGTGGCAGGCGGGGCCGGCGCTCGTCGTCGCCTACATGACGAAGAAGTTCATCGTCGGCGTCTTCCCGCAGCAGTGGTGGTCCTTCGCGGGCGACCCGTCGCGCCCCGAGACGAGCCAGATCAACATCCAGCCGATCGCGGCGCTTTTCTTCGACGGCGGCTGGAGCGTCGGCTACTCGGGGAACGTCACGGCCAACTGGAAAGCCGCCTCCGGCAGCCAGTGGACGGTGCCCCTCGGCCTCGCCGTCGGGAAGGTGACGAAGCTCGGGCGGCTCCCGGTCAAGATCCAGCCCGCCGTCCAGTACATGGTCACGCAGCCCGGGCCGGTCGGCCAGCGGTGGAACGTCCAGGTCATGCTGACCCCCGTCCTGCCGAAGCTCGTCAAGGGGACGCTTTTCTGACGAACGGACTCACGTTTCCGGAAAGAAGGAGAGAAGACTTGAAGAAGACTCCGATCCTCGTTCTCGCGGCGGCCGTCGCCGCGGGCGCTCTCGCCGGCTGCGGCGGGAAGAACGACTCGATTACGCAGGCCGGGAAGAAGGAGACGAACAAGCCCACGATCGCCGAGACGAAGGCGATCGCGGAAGCCGGATTCATCTACGGCCTCCCGATCGTCATGAACTACGCGGCGACGTACGAGTTCTTCATCGACAAGACGTCGAGCCAGTACAAGTGCCCCTTCAACCAGCTCTTCAACGAGGCGCGGGTCTTCACGTACAAGGACACGGCCATCGTCACGCCGAACAGCGACACGCCCTACTCCTTCGCGGGGCTCGACCTCCGGGCCGAGCCGTTCGTCGTGACCCTCCCCCCCGTCGAGAAGGAGCGCTACTACTCCCTCCAGCTGATCGACGCGAACACCTACAACTTCGGCTACGCCGGGAGCCGGACCACCGGCAACGGCGGGGGCGACGTCCTCGTCGCCGGCCCCGATTGGAAGGGGGAGACGCCGGCCGGGATCAAGAACGTCTACCGGTCGACGACGCAGTTCGCGATCGCCCTCTTCCGGACCCAGCTCCTCTCGCCCTCCGACATGGAGAACGTGAAGAAGGTCCAGGCGGGGTACAGGCTCCAGCCGCTCTCGACCTTCCTCAAGCAGCCGGCGCCTCCGGCCGCCCCTGCGATCAGCTTCCCGAAGATCGACACGGACCTCGTGAAGACCGAGTTCTTCGGGTACCTCGACTTCGCTCTCCAGTTTGCCCCGGCGCGGCCGGAGGAGGCGGAGATCCGGGCGAAGCTGGCCCGGATCGGCGTCGGCCCGGGGAAGACCTTCAGCTTCAAGGACCTCTCCGTGGAGCACAAGGCCGAGATCCTCCTCGGGATGAAGGAGGGGATGACGAAGGCGCAGCAGAAGGCCGACAGCATCGGGAAGGACGTCAACGGCTGGAAGGTCGGCGCCGCGTTCGGGGACGCCGCGTTCTACAAGGGGGACTGGCTCCTCCGGGCCGGCGCCGCCAAGGCGGGGATCTACGGGAACGACGCCGCGGAGGCGATGTACCCGATGGTGAGGACGCTGCCCGACGGGACGGTCCTCGACGGGCACCAGCACGCCTACTCGCTGACGTTCGCCGCCGGGCAGGTCCCGCCGGTGAACGCCTTCTGGTCCGTCACGATGTACGACGGGAAGACCCAGCTCCTGATCCAGAACCCGATCGACCGGTACCTGATCAACTCGCCGATGCTCCCGAAGATGAAGAAGAACCCGGACGGGTCGCTGACGATCTGGATCCAGAAGACGTCGCCGGGCAAGGACAAGGAGTCGAACTGGCTCCCGGCGCCGGACGGCCCGATCTACATGGTCATGCGCCTCTACTGGCCGAAGACGGAGCCGCCGTCGATCCTTCCGCCGGGCGAGGGGAGCTGGCAGCCGCCGGCGCTCAAGCAGGTTTCCTGAACCTCACGGATTCGGCCCCGGCCCGCCCGGCAGGGCGGGCCGGCGACGCCGACCCGTGCGGGCCCTATTGGTTGAGGTGGGAAAGCGCGTAGCGCATCGGTCCCACGTGGACCTTCATCAGGCCGTGGAACGGGGTGTCCATCTCCAGGATCAGGAAGACGGCGCTGCCGACCGAGAGGGCGGAGACGAGGAAGACCGCGCGGACGGTCCGGTTTCCCGGGGCCACGAGCCCGAAAACCGTGAAGGTGATCGTCAGCCAGCAGACGAGCGTCCCGATGAACACCACGGGGATCGAGGACTCCACCTCCCCCGAGGCGAGCCACCGGAGCTGGAGCAGCTTCTCGCCGAGGTCCTCCGCGCGCTTCTTCAGATCCCTCTGCCGCTCGTCCGCCGGCGCCAGCCTCCGGATCATGTCCGGAATGGCCTCCAGTTCCGTGCTCGCCGCCGGCGCGTCGAGAACGGCTTGCCGGGAGCCGTCCTGCGGCCAGATCGCCTCGGTCCGGACGGCGACGGCGCTCTTCAGGACGCCGCGGATCCCCGCCGTCTCGGGCCCGTACCGGGCGAGCAGGCGGTCCAGCGTCAGGAGGTCCTGGGCCGTGTGCCTCACGGTGGCGCTCACCGAGTCGAAATGGCTCTTGGCCGAGGCGGTGACGAGGCCGAGCACGAGCGCGGTCATCGTGGCGACGAGGCCGATGCAGAGCTTGACGGCGTCGCGGGACTCGGAGCCGACGTGATGCTCCGGCAGCTTCCGGTGCAGGCTCATCCCGAGGAGCGCGCCCGTGATCGCGAAGAGGGACACGGCCACGCCCACGAGAGCAGGTGTCATGCGAACGCCTCCGGAGGTTCTTTGCTGCCGAAGATAGCAAAGGACGGCGTCGTCCCCTCGCCGGGCGACATTTCGGAGTGGACGGGGCGGGGCTCCGGCGGCAGAATCCGGGCGTTCATCCGGCCGAAACCGGATCTCGTCGGAGGGTCGATGCGCCGTCGCACTCTGTTCGTGGCGTTTCTCTGCGGGATCGCCCTCCTTGCGTCCGCTCCTCCGGCCGCCGCCCAGTTCAGCCCGACCTACGGCAGCACGCGGGGCATGGAGGAGCGCTTCCGGCTCGACGTCGGCGGCTTCTTCCAGAAGTTCGACACCCTCGTCACCATCGACGGACACTACGGCCACGGGACGGAGATCAACCTGGAGGACGTCCTCGGACAGAACGCCCACCAGACGAACCTCCGGCTGGACGGCTACTGGCGGTTCGGCCCCCACGGGAACCTCCAGGTCGGCTTCCGCAACTGGCACCGGACGAGCGACCGCACGCTCGACCGCGACATCACGATCGGCGACACGACCTACCACGTCGGGGCCAGCGTCTCGACGGACAACAAGGTCGACGTCCTGCAGCTCTACTACGGCTACTCGTTCGTGAACAACGGCGAGACGGAATTCGGGCTGGCGCTCGGGTTGTCCGGCTACTGGACGCGGCTGTCGTTCACGGGCTCCGGGAGCTACACGGGACCGGGCGGCACCGGGCAGTCGTTGATCGAGACCGAGAACAAGAACCTGGTGGCGCCGGTTCCGGGGATCGGCGGCTACTTCAGGTTCACCCTCCTTCCGCGGTTCTTCGTCACGGCGGAGGCGAAGGGGCTCCCGCCGGTGACGGTTTCGGGCTACCACGCCGACATGGTCGACGTGACGGGAGGGCTCGACTACTTCTTCACGAAGAACATCGGCCTCGGCGCCGCATACGAGTACGTGAGGATCAACTTCTCGAACTCTTCGACGCCCTATGTGAAGCTGAGCTACCGGTACAGCGGGCCGCTCGCTTACCTGGCGATCGCGTTCTAGGGCCGGGGACCCTGCCGGAACCGCAAGGGGCACACGAAGGGGTTCTGCCTTGAAGGACGTCCTCAGGCGCCACCCGTTCGCGGCCTTCTCCCTCTCGGGGGTGGCCGTCCTGGCGTTTCTCGCCTGGGCGATCCTCGTCCTCGGCCGGCCGCTTCCGCCCCGGAGCGTCGTCATGACGACGGGGCCGGAGGGGGGTGCCTACCGCGAGCTGGGGGAGCGCTACCGCGCGGCGCTGAGGAAGAACGGCATCGACCTGAAGCTCGTGCCGTCGCTCGGGAACGTGGAGAACCTGAGGCGGCTCGAGGACACCTCGTCGAGCGTTTCGGCGGGCTTCGTCTCGGGCGGCCTCACGACGGCCGCGGCGTCTCCGGGAATCGTCTCCCTCGGGACGATCTCCTACGACCCGATCTGGATCTTCTGCCGCGGGATGCCGGAGCCGGTGACGCTGGCGGACTTCCGGGGCAAGCGCGTCTCGATCGGTCCGGAAGGGGGCGGGACGCGCGTCGCGATGCTGGAACTCCTCCGCGCGAACGAAATGGAGAACGCCATCACGCCCCTGCCGCTCTCGCCCGGCCCGGGGGGCGAGGCGCTCCTGCGGGGAGAGATCGACTGCGCCTGCATGCTGACGGCCTCGGATGCGCCGATCGTGAAGAAGCTTCTCGCGGACGAGAGCGTGCGGCTCGTGGCGTCTCCCCGTGCGGACGCGTACGTGGCGCTCTACCCGCACCTGAAGAAGCTGACGGTCTTCCGGGGCGTCGGGAGCCTTTCCAAGGACCTCCCCCGCGAGGACGTGACGATCCTCGCGACGATGTCGAGCCTCCTCGTCCGCGAGGACCTCCACCCGGCCATCCAGTTCCTCCTCCTCGAGGCCGCCTCGGAAATCCACTCGGGTCCCGGGATCTTCCGCAGGCCCGGCCAGTTCCCGGCCGCCGAGCCGGTGGACGTTCCGCTGTCGAAAGAGGCCCGAACGTACTACAAGTCGGGCGGGACGTTCCTCCAGAGGCACCTGCCGTTCTGGCTCGGGGTGCTCGCGCAGAGGATCCTGCTGGTCCTTCTCCCGCTCGCCGGGCTCCTCTATCCGCTCGTCCGGCTCGTTCCGGCCTCCATCACGTTCGCCGTCGAGCTGCGCCTCCGGGCTCTCTACGCCGAGCTCCGGCGGATCGAGGGACGGATCAAGGCCGGCGCTCCCGGGGCAGCGCGCGACCTGGCCGCCCTCGAGGAGCGGGTCGCCGCCACGAAGGTCCCCCGGTCCGGGGCGCGTTCTCTCTACACGCTCAAGCAGCACATCGCGCTCGTCCGCGAGCGGCTCGAAGGGGCGGACCGACGTCCTCCCGCCTCGTCGACCTCCTGAGCGGGGGGGAGTAGGATGCCGCCCGGCGAAAGGAGTCACCGAATGCGGAATCGGACGATGATCCTGTCCCTGGCCCTCGTCGCGGCGGTCGGCCTCGGAGGCTGCTCCACCCTGACCGTCAACACGGACTACAAGCCGGGGACGGACTTCTCGAAGTACCGGACGTTCGCGTTCAAGAACGTGGACGACATCACGAACGGCATCCTGGCCAGCCGGATCGAGATCGCCCTGACGAACCAGCTCGCGGCGAAGGGGCTGACCCGGAACGACGCGAGCCCGGACCTCTGGGTCGTCCCCCACCCGCGGCTCTCGAAGCAGACGCAGATCAACACCTACAACACCGGCTGGGGTTACGGCTGGGGTTGGGGGTGGGGAGGCGGCATGGGGACGACGACCTCCACCGTCCAGCAGATCCCGGTCGGCACGCTCATCGTCGACCTCGTGGACGTCCGGGCGAAGGAGCTCGTCTGGCGCGGCACCGCGAGCGACACGCTGAAGGAGACCGCCACCCCCGAGGAGCGCGACAAGAACCTGAACGCGGCGATGGCGAAGCTCTTCGAGAACTTCCCGCCGAAGAAGTAGCCGAACGCGGAGCGAAGCTCCGTTCGAAGGAGAAAGAATGAACCGAAAGAACCTCATCCTGCCCCTCGTCCTGGCCGTCGTGACTCTCGTCGCTCTCCTCGCCCTTCCGGCCGCCGCCGCCGAGAAGGCCCCGGAGGCCAAGGTCTCGAACGTCCAGACCCTGACCGTCACGATCACGGCGATCGACCCGGCCAAGCGCCTCATCACCTTCAAGGGTCCCGGCGGCCAGACGGAGACCGTCGAGGCCACGGAAGCGGTGAAGCGCTTCAACGAGCTGAAGGTCGGCGACCAGGTGACGATCAAGTACACGGAGAAGCTCGTCGCCCGCATCGCGAAGCCCGGGGAGATGTCCTCCGCCAGCGTCGGGGGCGGCCGTTCGGAAGGCGCGAAGCCGGGCGGCGCGTTGAAGGGCGAGGCCACGATCGTGGTGACCCTCATGAACGTCGACCCGTCGGTGCCGTCCGTCACCTTCAAGACGGCGGAGGGCGACGTGAAGACGATTCACGTCAAGGACAAGAAGAACATGGAGGGATTCAAGGCGGGCGACAAGGTGGCCATCACCTACTCGGAGTCGCTCGCCGTCGACGTGACGACCCCGGCGAAGAAGTAGCCCGTTTTCTCGCCGTCGGACGGAGGGGAGGCGCCCGCGGGCGCCTCCCTTTCGTTTTCGGCGGCGCGTCCGGATCGGCTCGACCGCGGCCCGCCGCCCCGGGGCGCCGCCTTCGACCCGGGCGGCTTCTCCGGATCTGGGGCACTCGCCGAGCCGGAAGGGTCTGGACTCGGACCGGGAGGCGGGCCAGAATGCCTGCGGCCTTCTCCCCGATTCTCCCGTCCTGAAGGAGGTTTCATGCCTTTTCGCCGGTCACTCGGGATCGTCCTCGTCGCCATCGGCGGGCTGCTCCTCGCACCCGCGGCGTCCGCCCAGTACGCGTCCTATGCCACTCAGAAGGGGATGGACGAGACCTTCCGGATCGACGTCGGCGGCTTCTTCCAGAAGTTCGACACGAGCATCTACCTCCAGTCGTCGAGCGGGGCGTCGACCTCGATCAGCCTCGAGAACCTGTTCGGCCAGGACGTCCACAAGAGCAGCTTCCGGATCGACGGGTACGTCCGCTTCGGCCGGCACGCCAGCCTCGTCTTCGGGTACCTCGGATGGACGCGGAGCGGCTCGGCGACGCTGTCGCAGGACGTCCAGTGGGGCGACTACCTCATCCATTCCGGGTCGACGGCCGACTCGAAGCTGAAGGTGATGGTCCCCCAGCTCTACTACGCCTACTCGGCCGTCAACAACGGCACGGCCGAGGTCGGCGGGATGGTCGGCATCTCGACGTACGTCAACAAGGCGGACCTGAACGCGTCCGGGTCGATCACGGGTCCGGGCGGGACGACGAGCGCGACCTTCAGCTCGGACCAGTGGCACCTGACGGCGCCGGTGCCGGCTACCGGGATGTACCTCCGCTACGCGCTCTACCCCATGTTCTTCCTCGACGCGGACGTCAAGTGGCTTCCGAACATCACGATCTCGGGTTACACGGGCGGCATGCTCGAGTACAAGGCGGGGCTCGACTACTACCTCACGAAGAACTTCGGCGTCGGCATCGTCTACCAGTACACGCACGTCCACGTCTACCACACCGAGACGAATACGGTCGGCTTCGACTTCCGGTACAGCGGCCCGTACGCCTACCTGAGCCTGGCGTTCTAGCCATCCGCGCCTCGACCCGATGAAGTCGATCTTCGAGGGGCTGACGCTCTTTCAGCGGATCGCGTACCCGCGCCACCGGGAGCTGTTCGAGCGCCTCGCGGGGAAGCAGACCCCGCAGGCCGTCTTCGTCGCCTGCTCCGACTCGCGCGTCGTCCCGAACCTCCTCGTGCAGGCCGAGCCCGGGGACCTCTTCATCGTCCGGAACGCCGGAAACATCGTCCCGCCCGCCGGGTCCGGCTACGGCGGCACGATCGCGTCGCTGGAGTACGCGATCTTCGGGCTCGGGATCCGGGACGTCATCCTCTGCGGTCACTCGAACTGCGGCGCGATGAAGGGCGTGCTCCATCCGGAAAAGCTGGAGAACCTGCCCGCCGTCCGCCAGTGGGTGGGCTACGCGGAGCCGGCGCGGCGCGCGGTGGAGGCGGCTCACCCGGGGGCCGAGGGCGAGGAAGCCCTGAACCTCGCGGTCGAGTACAACGTGATCGCCCAGGTCCGGAACATCCTGACCTATCCGCGGATCCGCCCGCTCGTCGAGAGGAACGAGCTCGAGCTGTACGGCTGGGTCTACGACATCGCGACCGGGACGGTGAGGGGGCTCGACGCCTCGGGCCGCCGGTTCGTGCCCCTCGGCGGGGACGAGAAGGGTTCGCCCGACGAGCGGCACGTCCTGGCCTCCGTCGAGAGCGACGAGGAGTTCTGGGGGCGGCTCTGATCCCCCGCGGCGCCGCTCCCGCGGCCCGTCATCTCCCCCGGCGCTCCGCCTCGACCGCCCGGACCGCCGCGGCGAAGGCGAGGGCCGCCGGCGTCCGCATCCGCCCGCGCCGCCAGACGAAGCCGTAATTCGTGCGTGCCCAGGGCGCGGCGAAGGGGAGCGCCGCGAGCGTCCCGTCCGCGAGTTCCGCGGCACACTGGCTGCGGGTGAGAAAGGTCAGGAAGTCGGTCCGCTGGACGAGCTCCTTGACGTCGGCGGCGCGGTCGACGGTGACGACCGGATAGAAGCGCCCCGTGGCCCGGTCGACCGTCCCGCCCGCGAGCGGCCCGGGCGGGAGGCGCTTCGCGGCCCGGGCCGGCCACGCCGTTCCGGCGAGGGGGAACGCGAAGATCTCGTCGAAGCCCACGCGGCGCCTCGTCGAGAGCGGGTGGCCCGGGCGTCCGACGAAGAGGATCTCGTGCGCCCCGACGAGCTCGGTCTCGAGGCGGTCGTGTCCCTCCGCCTCGCTGATCTCTCCGAGGCCGACGTCGACCGCCTCGCTTTCGACGTCGGCCGCGATGTCCCGCCAGTCGCGGACCCGGACCCGGACGGAGATCCGGGGGTGCGTCGAGAGGAGGAGCGCCAGAGCCCCCGGGATGCAGAGCTCGGCGGGGTAGGCGCCGGCGGAGACGGTCAGCTCTCCCGTGTCGCCTCCCTTGAGGAGGGCCACCTCGCGCTGGAGCTCCGAGGCGCCGTGCAGGAGCGCCCGGGCGCGCTCGACGAGTGGCCGGCCGGAGGGGGGCGGCTCGATCCGTGCGTGGTCGGGCTG
>DAOMFB010000082.1:0-9561 GCA_035429585.1 Thermoanaerobaculia bacterium | reverse complement strand
GAGATCACGGCGGTCCGCCTGCGCGGCCGGGACGGCGTCGAGCGCTACGCGTTCGCCTCCGGCGAGAGCGTGACGATCGAGATCGAGGCCTCGCCGGCCCGCCCGCTCGCCGACTTCGTCTTCGGCATCGGCGTCTTCACGCCGGAGGACGCGTGCGTCCACGGCTCGAACACGGAGATCGACGGGCTCGTTCCCGAGCGCTTCCACGCCCCGGGGGCCGTCCGGATCACGCTGCCGCGGTGCGACCTCGGGGCGGGGACGTACCTCCTCGACGTGGCCATCCACTCCCGCCGCGGAACTCCCTACGACTACTGGCGGGGAGCCTGCCGGTTCCACGTCGAGTCGCCGAGCCGCGACGCCGGGTTCTGGCGGCCCGAGAGGAGCTGGGCCTTCTCCGGCGGACTCCGGCTCTCCCGTCCCTGAACTCCCCGCTGGGAGCCTATCTCCTTCCTCTGGCAGGGGTTCTGCTGTAGATGGTGCGGAGTTTCTCCGCTCGAGGAAAACAACGGCTAACTTGTTGATTCTTCGCTCTTGGTCAGACCGAACGCTCCAATTTCATGGAGGCGAACCCGGATTTTCGGAGGCAAAGGAGGGCGACGACGCCGAGAGGAGGCTCTCTCGCAGGTTCCGCAGGCCGTCAACGCGCTTCGCAAACGCATCCTTAACAAGGAAAAGAGTCTGTGCTAGGGTTTTTCGGAAAGTGACAAGTCTCACGGAGGTTGTTTGACTCCGCGTCGAATTCCTGTTTGTCGGGCGTTTCTGTTCCCTGCCCTGAGCGTCAGCTCCGGGCGCGTTTTCCCGTTCATTTCCATTCGATAAAGGAGAGGCGAAAGACATGAGTAGAACCTTCCGATTTACCGCCGGGCTCGTTGCCCTGCTCGTGGTCGTGGCGCTCGCCGTCCCGGCCGTCGCGCAGGAGCAGCGAAGCTCCATCATCGGCACCGTCAAGGGGACGGACGGCGGCACGCTGCCGGGCGTCCGGGTCGACGTCAAGGGCGCCAACCTCCCGGGCGGCGCGTCGACCGTCTCCAACGCCGACGGCCGCTACCGCTTCCCGGCCCTCCCGCCGGGCGTCTACGAGGTCTCGGCCACGCTGCAGGGCTTCCAGCAGAAGAAGTTCTCCTCCGTGAGCCTCCAGCTCGGCCAGACGCTGGAAGTGGACTTCACCCTCCAGCTCGGAAAGACGGAGCAGATCACCGTCACGTCCGAGGCGCCCCTCATCGACACGAAGGCCTCCTCGGTCTCGACGAACATCCAGGCCGCCCAGGTCGCGAAGCTCCCCAAGGGGCGTGACTTCTCGTCGGTCGTCCAGCAGGCGGCCGGGACGTGGGTGGACAGCCGCGCCGGCGGCATCTCGATCGACGGCGCGTCGGGCTCCGAGAACGTCTTCTACATCGACGGGCAGAACACGACGAACCTGCAGAACGGCGTCCAGGGCAAGCAGCTGGTCGTCGACTTCATCCAGGAGACGCAGGTCAAGTCGACCGGCTACCCGGCCGAGTACGGCGGCGCCATGGGCGGCGTCGTGAACGTCGTCACGAAGTCCGGCTCGAACGAGTGGAAGGGCGAGGTCGACGTCTACTACAGCGCCAGCTCGCTCGACGGCTCGCCCAACAAGACGCTGCGCCTCAACCCGACGGACAACAACGCGGCGCAGCAGTGGGAGTACCCGAAGGACAGCTACAACCGCTGGGATCCGGGCTTCCAGATCGGCGGCCCGATCGTCAAGGACAAGCTCTTCTTCTTCCTCGGGTACCAGCCCTACTTCTACAGCGTCGACCGGGACACGACGATGTCCACCAGCGCCGGCCCGACGGCCGTCAACACCTACAACCAGAAACAGACGATGAACTACGGGGTGGGCAACATCAACTGGCAGATCTCGCCGTCGATCAACGCGCGCGTCGCGGCGACGTTCAACCCGTGGAAGCGGACGAACGTCCTGCCCGCGCAGGACGGCTCGACGAGCTCGGCGGCCCCCCTGGACATCGACCAGAACCAGCCGAACACGAACGTGTCCGGCACCATCGACTGGATCGCCAACCAGAACCTCTACTTCGGGGCCCGGGGCGGCTGGTTCCAGTACAACACCTACGACACGGGCGTCCCGACCGACCCGCGCGTCCTCTTCCAGCGGTCGAACGTCGGCATGGCGGGCATCCCGGCGGAGTACCAGCGCCAGGTCGGCTACTCCAACATCACGTCGAACAACGCCATCACCCGCGACATCCAAAGCCGGACCTCGGCCGCCGTCGACGGCACGATCTTCTTCTCCGGCTGGGGCCAGCACAACCTGAAGGCCGGCTGGCAGTTCGACCACCTGACGAACGACGTCTACTCCGGCGAGCAGGCGAACCTCTACGAGCTCTACTGGGGCGCCTCCTCGGGCGGCAAGAAGGGGACGTACGGCTACTACCGTAACCGTCAGTTCCAGACGACGGGCAACATCAGCAGCGACCTGAACGCGCTCTTTGCCCAGGACACCTGGACCATCAGCAACCGCGTCACCCTGAACCTCGGCATCCGCTTCGAGTCGGAGAACGTGCCGTCGTACAACGGGGCCCCGACGATCAAGTTCGGCTTCGGCGACAAGATCGCGCCGCGGGTCGGCGTCGCGTGGGACCTCTTCGGTAACGGCCAGTCGAAGCTCTACGCGAGCTGGGGCTGGTTCTACGACAACATCAAGCTCGAGATGCCGCGCGGCTCTTTCGGCGGCGACAAGTGGATCCGCTGGATCTGGACCCTCGACACGTACGACTGGACCATCTTCACCAAGCCGATCCCGGGCTGCGACAACCTGAACGTCGCCACGCCGATCAAGACCTGCCCCGGCACCTACATCAGCCAGGTTGATCTCCGTGCGCCGTCCAACAATCCCGAGGACAACCTGATCGACCCGAACCTGGCCCCGATGAAGTCGCAGGAGTTCACGGTCGGCTTCGACCAGGAGCTCGGCAAGTTCATGGCGGCTGGCATCCGGTACGTCCACAAGAACGTCATCAAGGTCATCGAGGACGTCGGCGTCTACAACGGCGTCGCCGAGAACTACTTCATCGCGAACCCGGGCTTCGGCCTCGCCGAGTACACCCTGGGGACCGACTTCCCGGCGCAGCCGGAGGCCAAGCGCGACTACGACGCCGTCGAGCTCCGCCTCGAGAAGCGCTACGCGAACAACTGGTACCTCCGCTTCAGCTACACCTGGAGCCGCCTCTGGGGCAACTACCCCGGCCTCGCCTCCGCGGACGAGACCTCGACGGGCACGGCCCGCACCTCGCCCAACGTGAACCGGCTCTTCGACGCCCTCGTCATGAGCTTCGACGGGTCCGGCCAGCCGGTCTACGGCAACCTCCCGACGGACAAGACGCACCAGTTCAAGCTGAACGGCATCTACGACTTCCCGTGGAACATGACGCTCGGCGCCAACTTCTACATGTCGAGCGGCACGCCGGTCTCCACGTCCGTCGGCATCCAGTCGGGCGTCGAGTACCCGGTCTTCGTCTACGGCCGCGGCGACCTCGGCCGGTCCTCCTGGTACAACCAGACCGACCTCTTCCTCGCCCAGCGGTTCAAGCTCGGCAACTCCTTCACGGTCGAGCTGAACGCCACGGCGCTCAACCTGTTCGACCAGCGCAACGTCCTCCAGTACTGGGGCGGCGGCACCGGCAACACGACGAACCGCGGCGGCTCGGCGGTCAACATCACCGACGAGCAGTTCTTCGCCGGCCAGCTCCCGGCCCTCTACGCCCAGCAGGTCGCGAGCGGACAGGTCCAGCTCGACCCGCGCCGCCTCCAGGCGTCTCTCTACCAGGCCCCGCGGACGATCCGCTTCGGCATCAAGTTCATGTTCTGATCCTTCTCCGCCCGCGGGCGACGAAGCCCCGAGCGGACGCGGCCCCGGGAAACCGGGGCCGCTTCTTTTTTTCCCCCTAGAATCCGGGCATGAGCGAGCTGACCGCCCGCGGCAACCGCGGGCTCCTGCTTCTCCTCGCCCTGACGCTCCTCCTGACGGTCCTCCAGCTCGGGAAGACCCCCTTCTTCGAGCCGGACGAGGGGCGGTACTCGGAGATCCCCCGCGAGATGCTCGCCACGGGCGAGTTCATCACGCCGCACCTGAACGGCGTCCTCTACTTCGAGAAGCCCCCGCTCCTCTACTGGAGCGTGGCCGCCTCGATGTTCGTCCTCGGCCAGAACGAGTGGGCGGCCCGCCTGCCGGGGATGCTCGCGACCGTCGGGATGATCCTGATGACCGCCGCCTTCGCCGCGCGGCGGTGGGGGACGCGGACGGGGCTCCTGGCCGGCCTCGTGACGGGAAGCTCCGTCCTCGTCTTCGCCCTCGCCCGGATCGTCATCACCGACGCGCTCCTCTCCTTCGTCCTGACGGGCGCCGTCTTCGCCTTCGCGGCCTTCCAGGAGGCGGAGCAGGAGGGGAACGCTCGGCGCGCCCGGCGCGCCCTCTACGGGCTCCACGTGGCGTGCGCGCTGGCCGTCCTGACGAAGGGGCTCATCGGCGTCGTCCTCCCGGGCGGGGCGATCCTCGTCTTCGTCGTCCTCTCGGGGCGGTGGCGGCTCCTCCCGAAGCTCTTCGCGCCGGGACCGCTCCTCGTCTTCCTGCTGATCGCCGTCCCGTGGCACGTGGAGGTGGCGCGCCGGAACCCGGACTTCCTCGACTTCTACTTCGGCGACCAGCACTTCCGGAGGTTCTTCACCAAGGTCCACCGGCGCCAGGGATCGCCCTTCTACTTCGTCGGGGTCCTGGTCGCGGGCTTCCTCCCGTGGACCGGCTTCTTCGGCCGCTTCCGCGAGACGTTCCCCGTGCGGCGCGCGGCCTTCCGCGAGCGGGCGACGGCGAGCTTCCTCTGGATCTGGGCGATCCTCGTCTTCCTCTTCTTCACGGCGTCGCAGTCGAAACTGATCCCCTACGTCGAGCCGATCTGGGCGCCCCTCGGCGTCCTCCTGGCCGTCGGCATCGAGCGGGCGCGGCAGCGGGGGACGGACTTCAAGACGGAACGGCTCCTGACGGCGCTCCTCCTCGCGGCGCTCTTCGCGGCCGGGGTCTTCTTCGGGATCGGGAAGGGGCATCTCGCGTCGTGGGGAGAGGAGCGGCTCGGCCTCGCCGTCCTCTGCCTCCTCCTCCCCGCCGTGGCGGCCTGCCTCGCCCCGCGCCTCGTCGCGCGCCTCGCGGGGCGCTCCACGGCGCCGTCGCGCCTCGACCCGGTCCCGGGCGTCGCCGCGCCCTGGCTCGCCTTCCTCTTCGGCCTCCTCCTCGTCCTTCCGGCGGCGGCGCGGGCCATCACGCCGTGGCCGATCATCTCGGTCCTCCTCGCCGACCTGAAGCCGGAGGACCTCCTGATCCAGCGGGGGCACTACCTGCAGGCGACCTCCTTCTACACGAAGCGCTTCGTGATGGTCACGGGCCTCGGCTGGCACGAGCTGAACTTCGGCAGCACGCGCGAGGGCGCGGAGGGGCGCTTCCCGTCGCAGGAGGAGTTCCTCCGGATGTGGGAGGGAGAGAAGCGGGTCTTCCTGATCATCCACGAAGACGACCTCGAGATGATCTCGGACCCGAAGATCGGCTTCCGGCCGGGCCGCGTCGTCGCCCGGATGCGGAACGGGAAGTTCTCGCTCATGGTCAACCACTGACGCGCCGCGAGGCTAGAATGCCGCCGACGTGCCGGTGGAGCGCTCGCCTTCGTCCGCGGTGCCGCGGAAGGTCTCGGTGGTGGTGCCGGTCTACAACGAGGAGGAGAACCTCCCGGCCCTCCTGCCGCGCCTCCTGGCGGTGCTGCGCGGCCTGGGGCGGCCCGCCGAGGCCGTCTTCGTGGACGACGGCTCCCGCGACCGGTCGCTCGAGCTGCTGAAGGCCGCCGCGGCCGGAAACCCCGGCGTCGTGAAGGTCGTGGAGCTCGTCCGGAACGCCGGACAGCACATGGCGATCATGGCGGCCTTCACCGCCACGGACGGCGAGTACGTCATCACGATCGACGCCGACCTCCAGAACCCGCCGGAGGAGATCCCGCGGCTCGTGGCCGAGATGGACGCCGGGCACGACGTCGTCGGGACGGTCCGGCAGATGCGGAAGGACCCGTACTTCCGCCGCGCCGCCTCGCGCCTCGTGAACCGGACGACGGCGCTGATGACCGGGATGCGGCTCGGCGACTACGGCTGCATGCTCCGGGGCTACCACCGCGACGTCGTCGACGTGATGCTGGCCACGGGCGAGGTCTCGACCTTCATCCCGGCCCTCGCGCAGCAGTACGCGCGGCGCCCCGTCGAGATCCCCGTCACCCACGCCGAGCGGACGGCGGGCGAGTCGAAGTACTCGCTCTACCGGCTGCTCCGCCTCAACTTCGACCTGATGACCGGCTTCTCGCTCGTCCCCCTCCAGATCTTCGGCCTCTTCGGCTTCGCGACGGCCTTCTTCGGGGTCGCCCTCGGCGTCTTCCTCCTGATCCGGCGGCTCATCGTCGGCGCCGAGGTGGAGGGGGTCTTCACCCTCTTCGCGCTCGCCTTCGTCGTCCTGGGCGTGCTGATGGCGGGGATCGGGATCGTCGGCGAGTACGTCGGCCGGATCTACTACCAGGTCCGCGGCCGCCCGCGCTTCCTGATCCGTACCGTGTGGGGCGGATGATGGGCGGCCTCGTGATCGCGGGGTACTCCGACGTCGGCTACCGGTGCACGAAGTGGCTCCTCGACGCGGGGGAGCCCGTCTCCCTCATCTACACCCACGCGGACCGGGAGGGGGAGGAGCGCTGGTGGGAGTCCCTGGCCGACCTCGGCGCGGCGCGCGGCGTGGCCGTGCACGTCGTGGAGGACCTCGGCGACCCGACCGAGGTCGTGAGGCTCCGGGCCCTCGCGCCGGACTTCCTCTTCTCGTTCTACTTCCGGAAGATGATCCCGGCGGAGATCCTCGCGATCCCGGCCCGGGGCGCGCTGAACATGCACGGCTCGCTCCTGCCGCACTTCCGCGGCCGCTCGCCGGTGAACTGGGCGGTCCTGAAGGGGGCCACCGCGACGGGCGCCTCGCTCCACTACATGGTGGAGAAGCCCGACGCCGGCGACCTCGTCGACCAGGAGAAGGTGCCGATCGGGCCCGACGACGACGCGCTGACCGTCGCGCGGCGCGTGGGCGACGCGGCCGTCACGGTCCTGGCGCGGAGCTGGCCGAAGCTGAAGGCGGGGACCGCGCCGCGCGTCCCGCTCGACCTCGCGAAGGGGAGCTACTTCGGCGGGCGGAAGCCCGAGGACGGACGGATCGACTGGGACCGTCCCGCCCGGGAGATCCACGACCTCGTCCGGGCCGTGACGCGCCCCTGGCCCGGCGCCTTCACCGACCTCTTCGGCCCGAAGGTGACGGTCTGGAAGACCCGCCTGACGGGCTACGGCGGGCACGACACCTTCCCCGGGAAGATCGAGACGACCGAGAGCTCGGTCCTCGTCTTCGCGGGGGACGACCGCCCGGTCGAGATCCTCCTCGCGCGGCCCGAGGGGGAGCGGGATCTCGACGCGGCGGCCTTCTGCGACTGGCTGCTCCGGCGGAGATGACATGCGCGTCCTGATCCTCGGCGTCAACGGCTTCATCGGCAACGCGCTCACGCGGCGCATCCTGACGACGACCGACTGGGACGTCTTCGGGCTCGACGTCGGGAGCGACCGGATCGCGGAGTTCCTCTCCGAGAAGCGCTTCCGGTTCCTCGAGGGGGACGTCGCGATCAACCGGGAGTGGATCGAGTACCACGTCAAGAAGGCCGACGTCGTCCTCCCCCTCGTCGCCATCGCGACGCCGGCCGCCTACGTGAAGGCGCCGCTCTCCGTCTTCGAGCTCGACTTCGAGGAGAACCTCCGGATCGTCAAGATGGCGGGGAAGTACGGCACGCGCGTCGTCTTCCCCTCGACCTCGGAGGTCTACGGGATGTGCCCGGAGACGGAGTTCGACGAGGACACCTCGCCGCTCGTCTACGGGCCGATCCGCAAGGAGCGCTGGATCTACTCCGCCTCCAAGCAGCTCCTCGACCGGGTCATCTGGGCGATGGGGCACACGCAGGGACTGAAGTTCACGCTCTTCAGGCCCTTCAACTGGTACGGCCCGCACCTCGACGACGTCGACGCCCCGAAGGAGGGCTCCAGCCGCGTCCTGACGCAGTTCCTCCACAACATCCTCTACGGCAAGCCGATCAAGCTCGTGGACGGCGGGAAGCAGCGGCGCTGCTTCACGTACGTCGAGGACGGGATCGACGCCCTCATGACGATCCTCGTGAACGAGAAGGGGAGGGCCGACGGCGAGATCTTCAACATCGGGAACCCCGGCGGCGACCTCTCGATCCACGAGCTCGCCCACCTGCTCGTCGAGGCCGTGGCGAAGTACCCGAAGTTCGCCCCCCTCGCGAAGAAGGCGAAGATCGTCACCGTCTCGGCCCGGGAGTACTACGGCGAGAATTACCAGGACATCACGACCCGGGTCCCGTCCATCCGGAAGGCCGAACGGCTCCTCGGCTGGAAGCCGACGACGGACTTCCCGACCGGCCTGAAGAGGACGCTCGACTTCTACCTCAAGAGCCGGAAGCCTCCCGAGGTGTGAGCGGTCTCCTCGTTCTCAAGGTCGACGTCGACACCTTCCGCGGGACGCTCGAGGGCGTCCCCCGCCTGCTCGACCTGTTCGCCCGGCAGGGGGTCCGCGCGACGTTCCTCTTCTCCCTCGGGCCCGACAACACGGGAAAGGCCGTCCGGCGGGTCTTCCGGAAGGGCTTCCTGAAGAAGGTCCTCGCCGCGAACCCGGCGGCGTCGTACGGCCTCGCCACGATGCTCTACGGGACGCTCCTCCCCGCGCCCGACATCGGTGCGAGGCCCGAGGCCGTCCGGCGGATGCGCGAGGCGAAGGCGGCGGGACACGAATGCGGCGTCCACGCCTGGGACCACGTCGACTGGCACGACCGGCTCGGCTCGATGTCCGCGGCGGAGATCTCCGGCGCGTTCGGCCGGGCCGCCGCGCGCTTCGCGGACGTCTTCGGCGAGCCGGCCCGCGTGGCCGGGGCCCCGGGCTGGACGGCGAACGCCCTCTCCGTGGCGGCCTACGAGGCCCACGGCATCGAGGTCTCGTCCGACACGCGGGGGGGCTCGCCGTTCCACCCGCTCCGGCCGGACGGGACCCCCTCGGGGATCGTCGAGATCCCGTCGACGCTTCCGACGCTCGACGAGCTCCTCGCCCTTCCCCTCCCGGGGACCGGCCCGCCGGTCGAGCGGGCCTGCGAGCTGCTCCGGGCGAGGACCCGGGGCGCCGGGGCGGCGACGCCCGGCCCGGCTCCGTCCGCCGTCGACGTTCACTCGGTCCACACCGAGATCGAAGGGGGCCCCGCGTTCGCGGCCCCCTTCGGGCGCCTGCTCGCCGCGTGGAAGGGCGACGGCGCCCGGTTTGCTACCTTCGGAGAGCTCCGCCGGACCCTGGGTTCTTCGGGACCCCTGCCGGAGCGGGGCCTGACGTTCACGACGTTGCCGGGGCGCGCCACGCCAGTGGCGACGGGAGGCGGGATGCGGTGAGGAGAAGATTCGCGGGACTCCTGGCGGCGG
>DAOMFB010000081.1:0-9602 GCA_035429585.1 Thermoanaerobaculia bacterium | reverse complement strand
CCCCGGCCAGGTCTTCTACGACGCCAGCCGGAAGCTGATCCTGAAGGGGGTGGGCGGCGTCGTCTTCGTGGCCGCCTCGCAGGAAGCCCGGATGGAGGCCAACATCGAGTCGCTGCAGAACCTCGACAAGAACCTCGGCGAGAACGGGTTCGACCTGCAGACGATTCCCTACGTCCTCCAGCTCAACAAGCGCGACCTCCCGACCGCCCTTCCGGTCGAGACGCTCTACCGGTCCCTGAACTTCAAGGGCGAGCCCACCTTCGAGGCCACCGCCCCCCTCGGCATCGGCGTCTTCGACACGCTCAAGGCCGTGGCGAAACAAGTGCTGATGGAGCTGCGGAAGAAGTAAAGCGGCCCCCCGCGGTCTTCTCCCTTCCGCCGTGAAGCTCCGAAAGCTCCTTCCGGCCCTCGTCGCCGCCCTTCTCGCGGCCTGCGTGACGGAGAAGCCCGCCCCGCGCGCGGCCGAGTCGTCGCGCGCCGCACCGGTCGCCCCGGGAATCGAGGTGAAGACGGCGAGGCGGGCTTCGCCGGTCCCGCTCGTGACGTACCTCGTCACCGTCGCCCTCGCGAGGGCCCCCGGCCCGCCCGTCGTCGTCGCGGACCGGGACGCCGAGGGGAACCTCCTCGCGGCGACGACGAGCGAGCTGGCCAGAAGGCACGCCCTCCTCGTCGCCGTGAATGCCAGCTTTTTCGAGGTCCCCTTCGGGATCCATCGAAAGTCGGGGGAGCGCTCGCAGGTCGTCGGAGCGCTTGTCCTGGACGGAAAGCCGGTGCCGTCGAAAGCGGAGCCCCTCGCCCTGATCGACGGCGCCCTCTGCATCGACGGCCGGAACATCCGGATCGAGAAGGGCTTCGAATGCCGCGGCGCGGCCTTCGGCCTTGCGTCGGGACCCGTCCTGATCCTCGGCGGCCAGCGTCAGGACACCGCCTTCGCCGACGCCATCTTCAAGTCCCCCCGCCACCCGCGCACCGCCGTCGGGGTCGACGCGGCGAAGAGACGCCTCTGGCTCCTCGTGGCCGACGGCCGCCAGCCGGGCGTGAGCGAGGGCGCCACCCTGGACGAGCTGAAGGACCTCCTCGCCGAGGCCGGCGCCACCGACGCCCTCAACCTCGACGGCGGCGGCTCCTCCACCCTCGTCGCCCGCGACGCCTCCGGCGCCCTCCGCGTCCTCAACGTCCCCATCCACGACCGCACCCCCGGCCTCGAGCGGGCGGTTGTGACGGCGGTGGGGGTGAAGGGCGAGAGGCGTTAACCAGAAGGAGCCTCGGCACCGGGCATACTTGCGCTTGACTAGCGCCATCTTTCTGAAATATGACATGATGTCAGAAAGATTCCCCATGAAGAACAAGAAGCGACCCACCGCCCTGACCTCAGAATTCCGTCAGCTCCGGGAGCGTGCAGGACTGACGGTGGAGCAACTCGCAATCGAAGTAGACCGCACGCCGCGAACCGTCTATCGATGGGAAGCGGGATCTGCAAAGCCGGATCGCCTGGTGCTGGATCACCTTCGACGCAGGTTGATGATTCGTGAAATCGAGGCGTCCTTTGGAGCGCCGAAGTTCACCTTTATCGACCTGTTCGCCGGTATTGGCGGGATGCGGATGGGCTTCGAGCGGGCCGGAGGGGAATGCGTCTTCACGAGCGAGTGGAATGCGCCTGCAGTCAAGACCTACCTCGCGAACTTTCCGTCCGAGCATCCTGTCGCCGGAGACATCAACGACGACAGTCTGATCGACAGGATCCCGTCACACGACGTGCTTGTTGCAGGTTTCCCATGTCAGCCGTTCTCGATCGCGGGCGTGTCGAAGAAGAACGCCTTGGGGCGACCCCATGGATTCGCCTGCGAAGCACAGGGAACCCTCTTCTTTCGGATCGCCGAGATTCTGAAGGCGCTCAGACCTCCGGCCTTCGTGCTAGAGAACGTGAAAAACCTGAAGAGCCACGATCGCGGTAACACCTACCGCGTAATCAGGCATGTCCTCGAGAACGAACTCGGATACGAGGTTCATGACCGCGTCATTGATGCGAAGAGCTTCGTCCCGCAGCATCGGGAGCGGATCTTCATCGTTGGATTCCGCTCTCCCACGGCGTTCCGGTTCGACCGGCTTCTGCTGCCTCCGGTGGAGGAAGGCCCCCGGCTAGGGACGATCCTCCATCGAGAGGACGGGTCCGAAGAGGCCGAGGAGCCGTTCACGACGGGCCCGAAGGGGAAGGTTGCCCGTAAGTACACCCTCACGCCGCATCTCTGGGAGTACCTCCAGAACTACGCCGAAAAGCACCGGTCAGCCGGAAACGGCTTCGGATTCGGTCTGTTCGGTCGAAAGGATGTCGCTCGCACGCTCTCGGCCCGGTACTACAAGGATGGGTCGGAGATCCTGATCAAGCAGCGCTCGGGTCGACCGAGGAGGTTGACCCCCCGCGAATGCGCGCGACTGATGGGATTCGATCAACCCGGGAAGCCTTTCCGGATCCCGGTATCTGATACGCAGGCCTACAAGCAGTTCGGGAATGCCGTAGTGGTGCCGGTCGTGGAGTCGGTTGCAGAGGCTATTCTTCCGCACGTGGAAGGAGTGATCCGGGGCGACGTTCTCGTGCGAACCGATGCGATGGGGCAGACCTATCTCCCCTTCGAGCCCCTCGCCGCTGCCGGTTAGGAAGCTTGACCGACGTCGTAAGCCGCGAAGTCCGGAGTCGGATGATGTCCGGCATTCGGGGTAAGGGCACCCGACCGGAGCTGCTGGTCAGGAGCGGCCTATCCAGAAGGGGATTTCGATTCAGACTCCATGTCGCAGCTTTGCCGGGGCATCCGGATCTTGTCCTTCCAAGGTATCGGGCGGTTGTTTTCATTCACGGCTGCTTCTGGCACGGGCACCAGTGCTCGATCTTCAAGTGGCCGAAAACCCGAACCTCATTCTGGCGGGCAAAGATTCGGCGAAACAGGGCGGTTGATAAGCGAGTCCAAGAGCTACTTCGCTCGATGGGTTGGAGAGTATTCGAGATTTGGGAGTGTTCGTTTAAAGGGCCGACACGCCGCCCGGTAGAAGAGACCATGAGCCGATTGGCGGGCTGGCTAAGGGCCTCGAGGGCGGGCGGGGCCATGCCGGCAGACGATTCGCTTCGGCCTGAGAAAGAGCAACCGATGACGACTGATAGCGCTGACCTCTCCATTGAGAGACTGACGGAGATCATGGTTTCTGCCGGGGCCCAGCGCATCTATGTGAAGCGGTTGGCTCGGAACGACAACTCGAAGAATCAGATCTACCTTGGCCCGGGCTTTGAAGCCGTAAACCTGTTTCCGAATCTGAAGATCGTAGCGACGCCGGGTCAGCCTCAGTTCAAGGCACCTCTCTCGTTTGCCTGGATACACGCTGATGGGACCCGGGAGGTGGCTTCTGGCGCGCAGTTGATCCTTTATCCACAGTATCCGGAAGTCAGGCTTTCCGGTTTCCTGCAGGGAACGAGAACTGCCCCTTCGAGACTGATGCAATCGCGCGAGGAGGGTCGAATTCTCGTCCTCGGCGTCGATCAATCGGGGGTAGTTCTGGCCCACGCTGCTCCAGCTGGCAGTGCCCTTGAGCAGTCGCTTCGGGCCGTCGAAGGAAAGGAAACCGTCGGCGTTTTCTTCGCAATTCCCGTAGACGGCTCGCAAGGCCGGAACAGCCGGGAGCGATTACTCGCGGAGCTTTCGCGCATTCACGGAATGGGGTGGATTCGCTCGAAGCGCCTGAAGAGTGATGGGACGATGGGAGAGTGCGAGGCTCCGAACTGTGGGGGCTATACGCTCGAGGCAGAGCTCGGCATCAGGCCGAACGGCTTCTCGGATCCGGATTTCCTGGGCTGGGAACTGAAGCAGCACGGCGTTACCTCATTTGAGAAGCCTCCGACTGGGGCGATCACCCTGATGACGCCGGAGCCGACTGGTGGGTATTACCGGGTTGAGGGGCCTTCGAATTTCATAGAGCGATTCGGGTATCCGGATAAACGAGGACGACCGAGCCGTTGGAATTTTGGAGGCATTCATACGGCGACAAGGCGGCACGGCGGGACGGGCCTCATGCTCAGTGTGGAGGGGTTCGATCCGGGCACGAAGAAGATCGGAGATCCAAGGGGCGTTGTCGCACTTGTCTCCGCCAGCGGTGAGGTAGCTGCATCGTGGGCATTCTCGAGCCTGATGGAGCACTGGAATCGAAAGCACGCTCTCGCTGCCTTCGTACCTTCCTTGGTCCGGAAGCAGCCGGAGCTTTCGTACCTCTTCGGATCACACGTCCGGCTCGGTGAGGGAACGGATTTCCTGTTGTTTCTCTCCGCGGTAGCTGAGGGAGAAGTGTTCTATGACCCGGGTCTGAAACTCGTTCGCGGAGAGTCATTGAAGGTGAAGAGAAGAAGCCAGTTCCGAATTCGAGCCTCAAGGATCGAGCTGCTTTACAAGCGAGTAGAAACCTGCGACCTTGATGCGATCCCGAAGCGCTAGTCCGGAGCTCAGGTTCCCCTCTTGTACAGGTACGCCGACTCCACGACCCTCACGCCCTCGTTGTCGCCGACGACGTACCGGGCGCCGGACCAGATGCCGGCGCCGGCGGTGCGGCCCTTGGCGTCGACGCAGTAGAAGTTGACGCCGAAGTTGGGGCGGCCCTGTGCGTCGCGGTAGCGGGGGGCGAGGTGGGTCTTTTCGGAGATCCGCTTGAGGGCGGCGAGGCAGGCTTCTTCCGGTGATTTCCCCTGCCGCAGGAACTCGACGACGGTGTGGCTGCCGCAGGTGACGAGGTTGGCCTCGCCTCTCCCCGTAGAGCCTGCGCTGCCGACGCCGTTCTCGCTGTAGCAGCCGGCGCCGATGACGGCCGAGTCGCCGACGCGGCCGGGGATCTTGAAGAAGAGGCCGGAGGTGGTCGTGACGCCGACGAGGTCCCCCTTGGCGGACCGGACGGACATGTGGATGGTCCCCTGGGGGCGGAAGCTGGCGTTGCCGTACTTCTTGATGAACTCCTGGATGGCGGGGTCTTCGGCTTCCTTCGCCGACTCGATCCAGTCGTCCGCGTCCGAGAGGCGCTCCTTCCAGTAGAGCCAGATCTTCCGGGTCTTCTCGGTCAGCAGGTCCTCGACGGGGAAGCCGTGGGCCGTCGCGAACTTCCGGGCCCCGGCGCCGACGAGGAAGACCTTGTCGGTCCGCTCCATGACGAGCTTCGCGACCTTCGAGGGGGTCTTGACCCCTTCCAGGGCCCCGACGGCGCCGGCACGCATCGTCCGGCCGTCCATGACGCAGGCGTCCAGCTGGACGACGCCCTCCTCGTTCGGGACGCCGCCGTAGCCGACGGTCATGTCGTTCGGGTCGAGCTCGGGGATGTTGACCCCCGCGATGGCGGCGTCGAGCGGGTCGTAGCCCTGGACCAGCGCCTGACGCGCGGCCTTCGCGGCCTCGAACCCGTTCGCCGACGTGACGATGACGAAGCCGGGATCGGCGGCGGGAGAGGGGGCCGGCGCCTGCGCGGCGGCCACCTCGTCGAACGGCGACGAAACGAGCGCGGCCGCCGAAGCGGCCGCGGTGGTGGTCAGGAATCGGCGGCGGCTGGTGCGGCTCACTCTTCCGGCAGCTCCTTCTCCTCTTCCTCGGTCCGCGTGCCGCCGGGGAGGGCGTAGGTCATGATCAGGTCGGCGAGGTTCTGCGAGAAGGTCGAACGCGGCATCAGGTCGTCGCAGCCGGCCTCGGTCCCCTTCTTCTCCAGGTCCTTCCGGACGTGCTCGTACCACCCGACGATGTGGATCCCTTTCGTCTTCGGCCCTTTCTTCAGGGCGGCGATGGCGGCGAAGGGCTCCGGCCGGAGGGCGAGGTCGATCAGGACGAGGGCCGTCTTTCCGATCCCGGCCGCCTTCACGAGCTCGGCGGGGTCGGAGATGAAGACCGTCGGCGCCTGAGCGGACTTCGCCGCGTGGTCGATCTTCGTCTTCCAGAAGAGGTCGTCCGCGAGGACGACGACCGTGCGATTCATCTCTGGCCTCCTCGGAGGGACCGCGGCCGCACCCGTCCCTTCGCATGACCGGGAGCGACAGACCGGGGGCAGCTGCGAGAAGTATAGACCGGGGGCCACCGCGTTAGACAGCCTTCCGGAGGAGTGTCAGACTCCCGCCCGGACCCGAATCGAACGACACGACCGCGGCGCGCCGCCGTCCGGCGCGGGCCGCCGAAGCAGGAGGGTGCTCCCCACATGAGCGACAAGGAGTTCAAGCCGTACGTCCCGGCCTCGGCGACGATGACGGAGTTCACCGGCCGGGCACTGGTGCTCGGCCTGCTGATGAGCGTCATCCTCGGCGCCGCGAACGCCTACCTCGGCCTCCGGGCCGGAATGACGATCGCGGCGACCTATCCCGCGGCCGTCATCTCGATGGCCGTCCTCCGGATCTTCAAGGGGTCGCTCCTCGAGGAGAACTTCGCCCGGACCGTCGGCTCCATCGGCGAGTCGGTGGCGGCGGGGGCCATCTTCACGATCCCCGCCTTCGTCATCCTCGGCCTCTGGAAGTTCCAGACGTTCGAGACGAACGAGTACGTCACGTCGACGATCCTGATGATCCTCGGCGGCATCCTCGGGGTCCTCTTCGTCACCATCCTCCGGCGCGTCATGGTCGAGGACCGGACGCTGCCGTTCCCCGAGTCGGTCGCCGCCGGCGAGATCCACAAGGCCGGGCAGAAGGGAGCCGACGCGGCCGTCCAGCTCTTCAAGGCGATGGGCGTGGGGGCCGTCGTCAAGCTGCTCGGCGACGCGGGGGTCTTCCGCGCCTCGAACGACTTCCAGCTGGCCGTCGGGAGGCTGAAGGAGAGCTTCGTCCGGCTCGGCCTGAAGGACACGTCCCACAAGGTCGAGGCGGGCGGCATCACGACGATGTCGGCCCCGGCGGCGACGCCGGCCTACCTCGGCGTCGGCTACATCATCGGGCCCGAGCTGGGAGCCCTGAACTTCGCCGGCGGCCTCCTCGCGTGGGGGCTCTTCGTCCCGCTCCTCGTCTTCTTCCTCGGGCCGTCCCACATCGGCGACTACACGGCGGCCGACGGGACCCAGAACTGGGCGGGCCTGACGGCGCACCTCTACCGCTACATCGTCCGGCCGATCGCCGTCGGCGGCATGCTCGTCGGCGCCTGCTACACGCTCTTCCGGATGCGCAAGAACCTGATCGCGGGGATCAAGCGCGGCATCGCCGACGTGAAGAAGTCGGCCGCGGCCGAGGAGACGAGCGTCCGGACCGAGAAGGACCTGAACTTCAAGGTGATCGGCCTCGGCGTCCTGGCCGTCTTCGTCCTGATGACGGCGACGTACTTCTGGTTCACGAACGTCCTGGCGGGGGCGTTCTTCGCCGCGATCGTGATGGTCGTGACGGGCTTCTTCTTCGCGGCGGTCTCCGGGAACCTCGTCGGGATGATCGGCTCCTCGAACAACCCGATCTCGGGTCTCACGCTCGCCACGACGATCGTCGCCGCGCTCACGATGGTCATCGTCGGGGTGAAGGGAACGGCCGGCGTGACGGCGGTCCTCGGCGTGGCCGCGGTCGTCTGCGTCTCCTCGGCCGTGGCGGGCGAGATGCTGCAGGACCTGAAGGTCGGGCACATCCTCGGCGGCACGCCCTGGAAGATGCAGGTCGGGGACCTGATCGGCGTCTTCGTGGCGGGCCTCGTCCTCTTCTTCCCGATCTTCCTGCTGCACACCTCCGACCTCGCCTCGAACCCGGCCGTCGGCGGCCTCGGCGGCAGAAACCTCCCGGCGCCGCAAGCGGGCCTGATGGCGGCCCTCTCGCAGGGAATCGTCGGCGGGCAGATGGCGTGGCCCCTCGTCCTCGTCGGGATCGCGATGGGGATCTCGCTCATCCTCATCAAGGTCAAGAGCCCGATGCTCTTCTCGGTCGGGATGTACCTGCCGCTCGAGACGACCTTCGCGATCTTCATCGGCGGCCTGATCCGCGGCCTCGTGGACCGGCTGGCCGGGAACAAGGACTACAACGCCGCCCAGAAGGCGCGCGTGGAGAACGCCGGCGTCCTCGCCGCCTCGGGCCTCATCGCCGGAGAGGCGCTCATGGGGCTGGGTGTGGCCGTCGTCGTCCTCCTCCGCGACGACAAGACGTTCCCGCAGGTGCCGGGCTTCGCCGGGATCGCCCCGTGGCTCGCCATCCCGGTCTTCCTGCTCCTGGCGTGGTACCTCGTCCGGATCCCGCTCTCGAAGGCCGGCGCGGCCGACGAGCCGGCTCCGCCCGTCGCGATGATGTAGACCCTTGGACGCCGGGTCTCCCCCTCCTTCGCCCGCAAACTCGCTGCGCTCAGACAGTGCGGGGAGGGGGAGCTCGGCCGGCGGGTATCACGCCTCCTGGGCGCGCAAACTCGCTTCGCTCAGACAGTGCGCGCCGGCGTCGGCATGACACCCGCCGTCCGTCGTTATCTCGGCCTTCTCCTCGTCGTCGCCGGTGGCATCGTCCTTTTCCTATTCGACCCCGCCACGCACGGCTTCTACCCCCCCTGCCTGTTCAAGACGATCTTCGGCGCGCAGTGCCCTGGCTGCGGGAGCCTCCGGGCGATGCACCAGCTCCTCCACGGGAACCTCGCCGCGGCGTGGGCGCTCAACAAGCCGGTCGTCGTCGGGCTGCCGCTCGCGGCGATCGCCGGCGTGACGAACGTCATCGTCCGCCGCACGAAAACGTCGAAGGCGTGAGGCCTCTCACGCGCCCGCACGCCCGGGCCAACGGGCGGCCCGGCGCTTGCGTCCTCTCCCGGTGTCCCGGGAAGGAGACGCCCCGGGGCGGGAAGGGAGGCCGGCCATGAAGACGAGATCGAAGCTCCTCACGCTCGCGGCCGCCGCGCTCGCGGCCGCCGTGCTCACGCCGAAGGCGGAGGCGAGCCCCCACGTCTCCTGGGGCGTCGCGGTCGGGCCCGTCTGGATCACGAACGGACCGAACCCTTACCGCGTCGTCGGCGGCTGCCGCTACTACCGTTACTACCCCGGCCCCGGTTACGTCCGCCTGACGTACGGCTGGGGTCTCCGGCCGCACGCGCGGGCCGTGTGGGTTCCGCCGCACGCCGGCCCTCGCGGCTACCGGGGCGAGGGGTGCTGGCGCTGAGCGGAGACCGGCCGGCCGCCCGCGACCCTCAGGTCCGGGCGGCGGCGCCTTCCGATTCCAGGGGCTCGCGCTTCCGCTCGAGGCCCCACCGGTAGCCGCCCAGGCTGCCGTCGCTCCGGACGATCCGGTGGCAGGGGACGACGATCGCGACGGGAGTCCGCGCACAGGCCGACGCGGCCGCCCGGACGGCCTTCGGGCGGCCGGCCGCGGCGGCCAGCTCGGTGTACGAGCGGGTCTCGCCGCGCGGGATGGCGCGGAGCGCCTCGAAGACCCGCCGCTGGAAGGTCGTGGCGCGAAGGTCGAGCGGGATCGCGGAGAGGTCGACGGCCGCGGAAAGCGAGCCGGCGATGGGCGAGGCCCACGCCGCGAGCGCCTCGGGCGCGCGCTCGATCAGCGCCTCCGGGTACTCGCTCCGCAGCGTCGCTTCGAGGGGGCGGGCGGACTCCCCCAGCATCAACGAACAGACGCCCCGATCCGTCGCCGCGACGAGGAGGCGGCCGAGCGGCGTCGC
>DAOMFB010000080.1:0-9626 GCA_035429585.1 Thermoanaerobaculia bacterium | reverse complement strand
TCGCGGAGGAGGACGAGCCCCAGCCCGTCCTTCACGTCGAAGGTCTTCCACTCGCGCCCCTCCTCGTCGAAGGTCATGGAGCCGTCCGTCAGGACGCCGTCCACGTCGAGGACGAGGCCCCGGACCCGCGCGAGCTTCGTCCGCAGGTCCTCGGGGAGGATCGGGGCGGTGGGCATGTGGCCGGATTATCCGTCAACCGGACCCGGGACCGGGCCCGAAAGAACCGGCCCCCGGGGGCGGGCGCGGGAGGGGGTCCTCCAGCCGCGGGAGGCGGGCGGAGAGCCCGATCGCCAGGGCCGCGGCCGCGAATCCCGCGAAGACGTCGATCAGGTAGTGGTACCGGAGGTAGACGGTGGAGATCCAGTTCCCGAGGACGAACGGCAGGAGGAGGAGGCCGAGAGCCCGCCCCCGCCGGAAGGCGTACGCGAGGACGATCGCCGACACGCCGACGTGCAGGCTCGGGAAGACGTCTCGCGGGGCGCGGGCGGTCTCGAGGATGCGCGAGATCGGGTCGAAGACGTCGCCCCGGAGCGGCACGTCGTAGAGCTCCGGAAAGGCGACCGCCGGCCCGGTCGCCGGCACGGCGAGGTAGCCGATCGAGCCGATGACGCCGGAGAGGAGGATCGCGAAGAGGAACTCGCGGAAGAGACGCCGGTCCCGCCGGTAGAGGATGAAGGCCAGCACCGGCGGGGCGACGAGGTGCAGGAAGTAGAAGACGGACATCGCGTTCGTCAGGAGGGGCGTGACGAGACCCTGGAGGGGGACGCTCGGCGTCTCCCCGAAGAGGACGCGGTCGAGCCGGAGAAGGTCCGCGTCGCGGTCCCGGACGAGGACGAGCGCCCAGATCCGGCTCCGGAACGTCTCGTAGGTCAGCGAGAAGATCAGGAACGGCAGCCAGTCGCGGAGCGTCGTTCCGACCGTGAGGAAGACGGAGGGCGCGGCGGCGTCGTTTCCCCGCCAGGCGTAGCTCGAGGCCGCGAGGAAGACGAGGACCGAGACCGGCGCGAGGAGGAACGAGAGGTCCCACCAGCTCGCGTCGTCGAGCCGCAGCTCGGCGAGGGCCGAGCGAAGTCCCGCGAAGGCGACGAGCGAGGCCGTCAGCCCGATCGAGACGACGTCCTCGACCCGGACGCTACTCCTCCTGGACAATCCGGAACTCCTTCGGGCCCGGGGGAGGGGACTCCCGGCGGACGGCGCGGGCCAGCTCGGCGACCTCCGGGCGCGCGAACCGAGGGCCCGCCTTGCGCTCGAACTCCGAAAGCGCCGCGGCCGCCTCGGCGGGACGGTCCTCGAGGACCAGGAGACGGACGAGCTGGTAGAGGGCCGGGTAGAAGCCGGGCTCCCGCCGCAGCGCCTCGCGGTACGCCGCGAGGGAGGCGTCGCGCGATCCGTCGAGTTCGGCGATGCGGCCCAGCAGGTAGTCCCGGACGGCCGAGACCCCCGGCGGGAGCGCGAGAAGGGTCTTCTTCGCCAGCTCGTGCCGCCCGGCGTAGTAGCGGCAGACCGCGAGGGCGAGGACGCGGTCGGGCTGGATCGGGACCGTCCCTCCGCTCCGGCGCGGGAAGCTCCGCACGAGGACGCCCTCGGCCTCGGGATACCGCCCCGAGTTCATCAGGGCGAGGGCCCACCGGTAGCCTTCGGTCCCCTTCGCCTCGCCGCGGAGAGCGGCATACGTCCCGAACCGCTCCGCCGCCACGGACCAGGCCCGGGCCTGGAACGCGCGCTCGGCCGACAGGAGGGCGTACGCACGGAGGACGAACGGGGCGGCGACGAGCGCCCCAGAGAGGAGGACGGCGCCGAAGAGCCACCGGGCGAGGGCGGGGTGCCGCTCCCGCGCGCGGTCGTGGACGAAGCGTCCCGCGATGAGAAAGGCGGAGGCGAGGAAGAGCAGCGGCACGAGGCGCGAGAGCGCCATCGTGTAGAGCTGCATCGACACGGCCGGGGCTCTCCCTCAGATCGACTCGAGGCCCCAGAGGTCGTGCAGATGGAGGATGCCGGCGGGCCGGCCGTCGCGATCCACGACGAAGAACGAGGTGATCTTCCGCTCCTCCATTCCGAGGAGCGCCTCGGTCGCGAAAGCGCCGGCGTCGATCGTCTTGGGGTTCCGGCTCATCGCCTCCCCGGCCGTGAGGTCCATCGCCTTCGAGCCGTGCCGCTCGAGGAGGCGGCGGAGGTCCCCGTCCGAGACGACTCCCGCGAGCCGCCCGGCGTCGTCGGCGACCCCGGTGATCCCGAACCGCTTCTTCGACATCTCGTAGACGACGTCCTTCATCGCGGCGCCGGCCGGGACGAGCGGGACGGCGTCCCCCGCGTGCATCAGGTCCCGGACCCGGAGGAAGCGCTTCCCGAGCTTCCCGCCCGGGTGCAGGGCGGCGAAGTCCTCCGGCTGGAACCCCTTCTCCACGGAGAGCGCCATCGCCAGGGCGTCCCCCATCGCCATCTGCGCCGTCGTGGAGGCGGTCGGCGCGAGGTTCAGCGGGCAGGCCTCCTCGCGGATCCGGCAGGCGACGACGATGTCGGCGCTCCGCGCGAGCGTCGAGGCCGCGTTTCCCGTCAGGGCGGCGAGCGTGGCGCCGCGCCGCTTGACGTGGGGGGCGAGGGCGACGACCTCCGCCGTCTCGCCCGAGTACGAGAGGGCGAGCACGACGTCGCCCTTGAGGATCATGCCGAGGTCCCCGTGGATCGCCTCCGTCGGATGGAGGAAGAAGGCCGCCGTCCCGGTGGAGGCGAGCGTCGCGGCGATCTTCTGGCCGACGATGCCGCTCTTGCCGATGCCCGTGACGACGACGCGGCCCTGCGTCCCCTTCATCGCCGCGACGGCGGCGTCGAAGCCCTCGTCGAGGTCGTCGAGGAGCGACCGAAGGGCCGCGGCCTCGATCTCGATCACGCGCCGCGCCTCGCGCCGGGCGGGGGTCGTCACGCTCCGATCTTACGGGATGCTCAGCGGCGCTCCGGCAGGATCTGCGTCCGCGTCCCGCGGGCGGCGTCGTAGAGGACCAGGGCGCCGCTCCCGTCGAGGAAGTAGGCCGCCGGCGCGGCGCCGGGGCCGCCGGCGGCGGCGAGGACCGGATCCACCATCCACCGCCAGGGCTCCGTCGGCCCGAGGCCCGTCTCCCGGGCCGTGATCCGCCCCGAGGGGAGGTCGACGCCGAGGAGGGTCCAGCTCCGTGGCCGGGTGCCGCCGTCGTCGGTCCCGGTGCGGCCCGCGACGAGGAGGCGGCCGTCGGCCGCCGGGCCGTAGACGAGGCCCCCGCGGAAGGCCCCGAGCTCGGCGGCGCTCCCGCCCGTGCCGTCGGCGGCGAGGCGGTGGAGCCGCAGCACCCCCCCGGCGCTCTCGAGGGCGACGACGGCGCCGCCTCCGGCCGGCCGGAAGGACGAGATCTTCGGCCCGCGGGAGATCGTGCCGAGGAGCTCCCCGGTCCGCCCGTCCCGGAGCGTCAGGCGCGTCCGGTTCGCGTCGAGGGCGAAGATCCGCGCCCCTCCCGCCTCGTACCAGACTTCGAGTCGGTCGCCGGCCTCGCGGGGCACGGCGCCCGTCCGCTCGAGCTTCCTCTCGGGGATCCGGAGCTCGAGCAGGGGCGCCTCGCGAGCCGTCCGGTCGCCCTGGGAAACGCGCGGAACGAAGAGCCGGACCGTCTCCTCGTTCTCGAAGAAGAGGGAGAGGTAGGCCTCGGTGTCGAGCCGGACCGCCGCGAGCGTCTTTTCGGAGGCGAGCTCGAGGACGGAGAGGCTGCGGCCGGAGCGGAGCGCGATCCGCCGGCCGGACGGAGAGACGCCGAGCGTCGGCCAGCCTTCGGCCACGACCGTGAGGGACCGCGGCTCGGGCCGGGCGGCCGAGAGGTCGGCCGTCCAGAGCCGCCAGAGGCCCTGGCGGTCGGACTCGAGCTCCCACCAGAGGGCCCGGCGGCCGTCCGGCGTGAACTCCACCGCCCGGAGGCGGAAGGCCCCCGGGAGGCGGAGGAAGGAGCCGGACTTCGGGTTCACGAGGAACCCGGAGAGGTGGTCGCCGCGGTGGCGCGCCGGCCCCTCCACGAAGAGCCAGTCGCCGGACGGGGCGGCGTGCGCGGTCTCCACGCGGACGAGGTCTCCGGGCGCCGGCGAGACGAGCCAGTGCGTGAAGCCCGCGCCGAGGAGCGCGACGGGGAGCGCCACGCCCCAGATCGTGAGCGACTGGGCCCCGTGGCCGCGCCTCGGGTCGGTCCGTCCGGCGGCGACCTGTGCGGCGCCGGCGGCGAGAAGGAGAAGGAGCAGCGTCGCCACGCCCCACGGAGCGGCCCGGAGGAGCGGCTCGACGTAGCCCTCGTGGGCGAGCCGCAGCGCGGAGCGGGCCACGAGGGCGCCGCAGACGACCAGGAGGACGAGGTCCACGACGAGCCACGGGGAACGGGACCGGACGGCCACGGCGGCGGCGTGGGAGAGGGCCACGAGAAGGAGGAGCCCCCCGAAGAAGAGGCCCGCGGTCACGAACGTCCCCGCGGCGGAGGAGGGCCGGCCGGACAGGAGACCGCCCGCCGGCGCGGCGATCCACGCCGGAAGGACGGCGAGCAGGGCGGCGCCCGCGGCGAGGAGGAGGGCGCCGAGGGTCTTCCCGCCCCAGATCGCGAGCGACGGCAGCGGCCGGGCGAAGTAGAAGGCGGCCCGGCGCTCGGCGAGGTCGCGGGCGAGGACGGACGCGCCGAGCACGATCGCCGTACCGATGCCGAAGGCGGCGAGGGCGACGAGGGCGAGGATCGCCCGGACCTGCGGCACGTCGCCCCGGGCGACGTCGGGGAAGAGCGGCGCGAGGAACGGGAGGAGGCCGGCGACGGCGGCGGCGGCGAGGATCCGCTTCCGCTCGGAGATCTCGCGGGCGGCGACGACGAGGACCTGCTTCATCTCTCCCCTCCGGCCACCGCGACGAAGATCTCCTCGAGCGAGAGGGCCGACGCCTCGGCGTCCACGACGCCTTCCGTCGACCGGAAGCGCTCGAAGACGGCGTCGTCGAAGTTCGAGACGAGCGCCTCGACGCCCCAGCCGCGCACCCGGACCCGGACGGCGTCGAAGCCGTCGAGCTCCGTGCCGAACTCCGCGCGCTCCTCGGTCCGCTCGTTCGAGTAGGTGATCCGACGGAACCGCGCCTTGAGCCGCTCCAGCTCGTCGGCGAGGACCAGCTCCCCGTCCTTCAGGACGCCGACGTGCGTGGCGATCCCCTCCACGCCCGCGAGGTCGTGGGTCGTCAGGAAGACGGTGGTGCCCCGGTCGGCCAGCTCGGCCACGAGCTGTCCGTAGATCTCGCGGCGGGCGACCGGGTCGAGGCCGAGCGTCGGGTCGTCGAGGACGAGCAGCTCGGGGCGAGAGGCGAGGGCGAGCGCGAGCTGGACGAGGCCCTTCTGTCCCTTCGAGAGCCGGCCGAAGGGGACGTCGCCGGGGACGCCGAAGCGCGAGAGGCGCGAGGCGACGGCCCCGCCGTCCCAGCCGCCGTACAGCCGGCCGAAGAAGCGCGAGAGCTCCGACGCCGTCATCTCGGGCGGGGCGTCCGGCTCCTCGGGGACGATCCCCAGGCGCCGCATCGCGGCCGGGCGCGACGTCCAGGACGGCTCGCCGAAGAGGAAGCACGCACCCAGGGTCGGCTTCTGCTGGCCGAGCAGGCAGCGGACGAGAGACGACTTTCCGGCGCCGTTTCGGCCCAGCAGCGTCCAGACCGTGCCGGCGGGGACGTCGAGGGTGACGCTTCGGAGCGCGGTGACGCGTCCGTAGCGGACGCCGAGGGCGCGGACGGCGATCGGGTTCACGGCTCTCCTCCCGTGCGGCGGGCGAAACGACCGAAGGCGTCCCGGACCTCGTCGAGGGCCTCCTGGCGGCCGGCGCCGAGCGTGATGGCCAGCGAGGCGAAGCGGACGGCGCCCTCAGCCAGCTCGCGGCTCCGCTCCCCCTTCGCGAGCGCCGGGGGCGCGTCGGCCACGAAGGTCCCTTCGCCGCGCCGGACCTTGAGGACGCCCGCGTCGGTCAGCCGCTGGTAGGCCTTGGCGACGGTCGCGGGGTTGATCCGGAGCTCGGCGGCGAGGTCGCGGACCGACGGGAGCGGCCGGCCGGGCCCCAGCGCGCCCGACGCGACGAGCCGGCGGATCCCCTCCTCGAGCTGCCTCCAGATCGGCGTGGCGTCCGCGGGGTCGACGTGAAGGGTCCGCTGCATCGGTGTATTACGACACTGATACAGTAGGGCCCGGAACGCCTGGTGTCAAGGGGGGGCGCCGGCTCAGGACGCCGTCTCGCGGCGCAGGGCGTCGAACCGGAGGAGGTCCGACAGGAACTTCGGCAGCTCCGCCAGGGGGAGCTGGGTCGCCCGGTCCGACCTCGCCCGCGCCGGGTCGTCGTGGACCTCGAGGAAGTACCCGTCCGCGCCGACGGCCGCGGCGGCCCGGGCGAGGGCCGGGGCGTACGCCCGGGCGCCCCCCGTCTCCGTCCCGAGGCCGCCCGGGAGCTGGAGGGAGTGCGTGGCGTCGTAGACGACCGGGACGCCCAGCGCACGCATCATCGGAAGGGCGCGGAAGTCGACGACGAGGTTGTGGTAGCCGAAGGTGGTGCCGCGCTCGCAGAGCATCACGTTCCGGTTGCCGGCCGCCCGGCACTTGGCCACGATCTGGGCGCAGTCGTCCGGCGCGAGGAACTGGCCCTTCTTCACGTTGAGGGCCTTCCCGGTCGCCGCGGCCGCCTGGATCAGGTCCGTCTGCCGCGAGAGGAAGGCGGGGATCTGGAGGACGTCGGCCACCTCGGCCGCGAGGCCGCACTGCTCGGGCTCGTGGACGTCCGTGAGGATCGGGAGGTCGACCTTCTCCTTCACCTCGGAGAGGACCGAGAGCCCCTTCTCGAGCCCCGGCCCGCGGAAGGAGTCGCCGGCGCTCCGGTTCGCCTTGTCGAAGGAGGACTTGAAGACGAGGCGGTCGGCGGCGCCGAGGTCGGCGAAGACCTGGCGGATCGCCCGGGCCATCTTCAGGGCGTGCGCCCGCGATTCGATGACGCAGGGCCCCGCGAAGAAGACGGGGCGGCAGCGGTCTCCCGCGGCGAGGTGGGGCGCGATCGAGCAGAAGACGCGGGCGGGGCGCATCACGTCGCTCTTCCGCGCGGCCTCAGGCGGACTCGCCGTTCGGCGGCGGCAGGTGCGCCGGGGCCTCGATGACCGGCGCGAGCTCGCTCGCCTTCCGGTCGGTGCGCTCCTGGCGGGCGTGCTTGTGCGCGCGCGCCGCACGGACGAAGTCCTTGAAGAGCGGGTGGGGCACGGTCGGCTTGCTCTTGAACTCCGGGTGGAACTGGCAGCCGAGGAACCACGGGTGGTCCGTCAGCTCGACCATCTCGACGAACTTCCGGTCCGGCGACATGCCGGCGAAGCTCATCCCGGCCCCGCGGAGGAGGCCGAGGTACTCCTGGTTCACCTCGTAGCGGTGGCGGTGGCGCTCCCAGATCTGGGCTTCGCCGTAGCAGCGCCGGGCGAGCGATCCTTCGGCCAGGTCGCACGGGTACTTCCCGAGCCGCATCGTGCCCCCGAGCGCCTCGACCTTGAGGAGGTCGCGGAGCTTGTAGATGACCTTGTGGGGCGCGTTCGAGTCGAACTCCGTCGAGTTCGCGTTCTCGAGGCCGACGACGTGCCGCGCATACTCGATGACGGCGCACTGCATGCCGAGACAGATGCCGAAGAACGGCACCTTCATCTCGCGGGCGTAGCGGATGGCCTGGATCTTCCCCTCGATGCCCCGCTTCCCGAAGCCGCCCGGGATCAGGATGGCGTCGGCGTTCACGAGCGTCTCGGGGAACCCGCTGGCCTCCAGCTCCTCGGAGTCCACGAAGGCGAGACGGACCTTGACGCCGTTGGCGATGCCGCCGTGGTGGAGCGCCTCGTTGAGGGACTTGTAGCTGTCCCCGAGCTGGACGTACTTGCCGCAGATGGCGATCGTCACGTCCTCGGCGGGGTTCTTCACGCGGTTGACGATCTGCTCCCACCGCGAGAGGTCGCGGGTGTAGTGGGGGAGGGAGAGGTAGTCGAGGACGATCTCGTCGAGCCCCTCGCGCGCGAAGGCGAGCGGCACCTCGTAGATCGACTGGACGTCCCGGGCCGTGATGACCGCTCGCTCGTCCACGTTGCAGAAGAGGGCGATCTTCTTCTTCATCTCCTCGGGGATCGCGCGGTCGGCGCGACAGAGGAGGATGTCGGGCTGGATCCCGATGGAGAGCAGCTCCTTGACGGAGTGCTGGGTCGGCTTCGTCTTCAGCTCGTCGGAGGCGGCGATGTGGGGGACGAGGGTCAGGTGGACGTTGATGGCGTTCCCGCGGCCGACGTCCTGCCGGAACTGCCGGATGGCCTCGAGGAACGGAAGGGACTCGATGTCGCCGACCGTCCCCCCGATCTCGACGAGGACGACGTCGTGGTCCCCGGCGACGCGCCGGATGGAGTCCTTGATCTCGTCCGTGATGTGCGGGATGACCTGGACCGTCTTCCCGAGGTAGTCGCCCCGCCGCTCCTTCTCGATGACGGCCTGGTAGATCTTCCCGGTCGTGACGCTGTTGGCCTTTCCCGTCACGGCCGAGGTGAAGCGCTCGTAGTGGCCGAGGTCGAGGTCGGTCTCGGCGCCGTCGTCGGTCACGTAGACCTCGCCGTGCTGGAACGGCGACATCGTCCCCGGGTCGACGTTGATGTAGGGGTCGAACTTCTGGAGGGTGACCTTGAAGCCGCGGGCCTCGAGGAGCGCGCCCATCGAGGCGGCGGCGATCCCCTTCCCGAGGCCGGAAACGACCCCGCCCGTGATGAAGATGTACTTCGTCCCCATCGTCCCCTCCTCCTCAGCCCGGAACGAGCGTCTCCCGTCCCAGGATCTCCTCCACCCGCCGCGCGTCCTCCGGCGTGTCGACGCCGATCGAGTCGGAGGCCGCGTCCAGCACCGCCATCGCCAGGCCCGCCGCGAGCGCCCGCAGCTGCTCGAGGCTCTCCGCGCGCTCGAGCGGATGCGGCGGCAGCGCCGTCCAGCGCGCGAGCGCCTCCTTCCGGTAGCCGTAGAGGCCGAGGTGCTTCAGCGTCGGCAGGCCCGGCTCCGGGCGCCTCCGGTACGGGATCGGCGAGCGCGAGAAGTAGAGCGCCCGCCCGTCGTCGCCCCGGACCACCTTGACGACGTTCGGGTCCGCCGCGGCCGCCGGGTCGGCGATCGGCAGGGCCACCGTGGCGAGCGGGAACCCGGGGTGCGCGGCGAGGAAGGCCGCCACCCGCTCGATGTTGCGCGTGTCCATCAGCGGCTCGTCTCCCTGCACGTTGAGGACGATCTCCACGGGGAGGTCCCGGACGGCCGCCCAGACCCGGTCCGTTCCGGACGGGAGGGCCGGGTCGGTCATCGCGGCGCGGCCCCCGGCGGCCTCGACGACGGCCGCGATCCGCTCGTCGTCGGTCGCGACGAGGACGAGGTCGACGCCGGCCGCCTTCCGGACGCGCTCGAGGACGCGGACGACCATCGGGACGCCGGAAATGGGGTGGAGGGGCTTGCCGGGGAAGCGCTCGGCGCCGTACCGGGAGGGAATGACGGCTGCGACGAGGGGCACGTTCGATACTAGCATCGCGCGCGGCGGCCCGGTCAACGAAGACAGCTGCGCCCGCCGGGGGACGGGGG
>DAOMFB010000079.1:0-9680 GCA_035429585.1 Thermoanaerobaculia bacterium | reverse complement strand
GCCCGAGCCTCTCCGGGCGCGAGCCCGCCCGCGCCCGGGGAGCCGCCGGAGGGGCCCGGTCCGTCGCGGGTCCTCTACACGGAGTTCGTCCTCTCGCACCTCGAGGCGGGCCTCCTCCCCCTCTGGGAGGAGTTCCCGGTGCTCGCCCGGCTCCAGGGAACGCTCGCCCGGACGTGGGTCGCGGAGCAGGCCGAGCTGGTCCACCGGCTCGCCGACGACTCGCAGGCCCTCCGGGAGGCCTTCGGCGCCGCCGGCGACGTCGTCGCCCTGTCGCCCGGCCTCTCGGATCGTCACAACGGCGGCCGGCGCGTGGCGCTCCTCGCCTTCGGGTCCGGGAGCCGCGTCCTCTACGAGCCGCGGACGGTGAGCGGCGAGGCGGGCTGGAACGGCCTCCTCGCGTGGCTCTCGGACCGGGGAGCGCCGGACGCGCCGCCGGGGCTCCGGATCCTTCCGCGGGACGGGTACGGCTGGGCCGCCGAGGCCGAGACCGCCGAGCTCCCGTCGGCGGCCGCTGCGGACGACTCCTTCCGCCGCGCCGGAGCCCTTCTCGGCGCCGCCTGGCTCTTCGGCGCGCGCGACCTCCACATGGAGAACGTCGTCGCGACGGCGTCGGGACCGGTCGTCGTCGACGGGGAGCTGACGCTCCAGCCCGAGCGGACCGCGGCCGCCGGCGGGGCCGCGACCGCCTTCTCGCGGGTCAACGACCGGCTTCGCCGCTCCTTCGCCGCGACGGGACTCCTCTCGCTCGAGCAGGCGTTTCCCGACGGACGGCGCGAGGAGGTGGGCGGGCTCTCGGGCCGGGGAGGCTACGCCGCCTCGGCTCCGGCGCGCGTCGTCACCGACCCGAACAGCGACGCGATGGCCCTCGCCGAGCGCCCGGCGACGGTTCCGGAGCGGCCGAACCTCCCCCGGCTCGAAGGACGGCGTCTCGCCGCCGCCGACCGGCCCGAGGCGGTCCGGAAGGGTTTCGAGCGGATGTACCGGTTCCTTCTCTCGCGGCGACGGGAGATCGCGGCCCCCGGCGGGCCCCTCGAAGCGCTCGGGGGGGTGGAGACGCGGGTCGTCCTCCGGGGAAGCGACCTCTACGCCCGTCTCCTCCTCGCCCTCGAGTCCCCCGCCTACCTGCGGGACGGCCTGTCGCGCTCCTTCGCGATCGACGTCCTGAACCGCGGCGCGGCCGCCGGGCGGACCCGCCCTCCCTACTGGCCCCTCGTGGCGGACGAGCGTGCGGCGCTCGAGGAGCTCGACGTTCCGTACTTCACCGTCCCGGCCGGGAGCCGACTCCTCCGGACGCGGACCGGCCTCGCGGTGGAGGGAGTCCTCTCGGCCTCGGGCCGGGAGGCCGTCCGGGAGCGCCTCGACGCGATGGGCGAAGAGGACCTCGCGGCGCAGCTCGCCCTCCTCGACGCGACCCTCCTCCCGGGCGCGGCGGGCCACGGGGCCGTTTCCGCACCGGGAACCACGCCCCTGCCCGATGCCGTTCCCGGGATCCGTCCGGAGGAGCTCAGGGAGCGCGCGCGCCGGATCGGCCAGCGGCTCCTGGCGGAGGCCGTCGCGGGAGAGGACGGCTCCCTCGTCTGGATCGCCCCCGAGACGCTCCGCGCCGTGGGCCGGACGGACCGCGGGGGGGCCTACTACCTCTACGATGGAGGGGCGGGGGTGGCGCTCTTCCTGGCCGCGCTCGGCCGCGCGACCGGAGAGACGCGCTTCCTTGACGCCGCACGCGCCGGCTGCCGGCCGATCGACCGGGTCCTCGGGGCGGCGAACGCGGCGCGGCTTCTCGAGCACGAAGGGATCGGGGCGGCGACCGGCCTCGGATCGATCCTCTGGACGCTCACGGCGATCTCGGGGCTCCTCGACGATCCGTCCCTCGTCGCCCTCGCGCGCGGGGCCGCGGCCCACGTCACCCCGGAGCGGATCGCCGCCGAGACGCGCCTCGACGTCGTGGACGGGCTCGCGGGCGCGGCTCTCGGGCTCCTCGCCCTCTTCGCGCGAACCGGCGACGAGGAGCTCCTCGCGGCGGCGGCCTCGTGCGGGGACCGGCTCCTCTCGGCGCGCCGGGACGCCGGGGACGGGCGGTGCGGCTGGCCGGACGCCGGAGGCCTGCTCCAGGCCGGCTTCGCCCACGGGGCGTCCGGGATCGCCGTCGCGCTGGCCCGCCTCCATGCCGCCACGGGACGCGAGGAGTTCGCGGAGGCCGCGGCGGGGGCGGTGCGCCTCGTGGAGTCGCTCGGCGCTCCCGGGCGCGGCGGGTGGCCGGTCCTCGTCCGGGACGGCTCCGGCGAGCGCCGCGTCCGGATGACGGCCTGGTGCCACGGCGCGCCCGGCGTCGCCCTCGCGCACCTCGAGCTCTTCGCCGGGCTCGGCGACGAGCGGGCCCGGGCCGTCCTCGCGCGGGCGATCGAGGAGATCCTGGAGACGGGGCTCCTCCCGGCCGACCACCTCTGCTGCGGGAACGCCGGGCTCGTCGATGTGCTCGTCCAGATCGGCCGGACCCTCGAGAACGAGGAGCTCGTGGCCACGGCGGACCGGCGCCTCGCCGCCTTCCTCGAGCGCGCCGACGCCGACGGCTTCCGCCTCCGCGAGCCCGGCCGGGCCGACCGCCTCCCGGCCCCCGGGTTCTTCCGCGGCCTCGCGGGAATCGGCTGGGCGCTCCTGCGCCGGGCGGAGCCCGGCCTCCTCCCCTCCGCGCTCGCCTTCGAGGAGCCCGCTCCCGCCGCGGAGGAGCCCGTCGGCGGCGAGGCGGTGCCGGTCCTGACGGCCGATTCCGAGATCCGGATCGAGCCGCTCGCGCCTCCCGTGGACCCGCGCTTCGCCCCCCTGACGTTCCCGGCCTACCGGCATCTCCTCTCCCTCGGCCGGGCCCGCCGGCACCTCGACATGCCGTCGCTCCCCGAGATCACGCCCGTCGCCCTCGGGGCCTTCCTGGACGGCGCGCCGGCCGCCCTGCTCCTGGCCGAGGTCGACGAGAAGAAGCCGGGCGCGGCGGAAGTCCTCTCCCTCGCCGTCCTCCCCGAGCTGCAGGGGCTCGGCCTCGGGACCCGCCTCCTCGACGCGGCCGCCCGGGAGTTCGCGGGGCGGGGCTTCGAGCGGCTCCACGGCGTCTACATGACCGGCCAGCCGTCGCAGGCCGCCCTCGAGCGGGTCCTCGTCAAGTGCGGCTGGGACCCGCCCGCCCCCCGCATGCTGACGATCCGCTTCACCCTCGAGGAGGCCCGCCGGACCGCGTGGTTCGGCCGGTACCCCCTGACGGAGGGGTTCACGGTCTTCCCCTGGACGGAGCTGACCCCCGGAGAGCGCGAGGGCCTCGTCCGCTCCCAGGCCGAGCGGCGCTGGATCAAGCCGGACCTCGAGCCGTGGCGGCACGACCGGTACGGCTTCGAGCCGGTCTCGAGCCTCGGCATCCGGTACCACGGCGAGATCGTCGGGTGGGTCATCAACCACGCGCTCTCGGAGAAGGTGGTGCGGTTCACCTGCAGCTTCATCCGGAAGGATCTCGGGCGGCGGGGGAAGATCGTGCCCGCCTACACCGAGTCGATCCGGCGGCTCTCCCAGAAGACCGCCTTCGAGGAGTGCACCCTGACGGTTCCCCTGCGGCACGAGGGGATGGCCCGCTTCCTCGTCCGGTGGTGCCGCCCGATGGCCAGCTTCTTCGGAGAGACGCGCGGGTCCGAAAAGAGGCTCCAGCCTCCCGCGTCCGTTGACGCTCGGGGGGGGCGATGCTAGCGTTCCGGTTCAACCTTCACGTTCGCTCTTTTGACTCCACCCCCGTGGAGACGGCATTTGTCCCGGATCCTTCAGGAGGTCCCATGAGAGTTCACGTCCGCCGCCCGGCCTTCCTTCTCGCCACCCTTCTCGCCGGCGCCCTCGCCGCGACCTCCCTCGAGGCCGCGGACGCCAAGGGCCAGGCCTCGAAGGCCCCCTACGACCCGCCGCTCCTGAACGTGCCGGGGAACCGGATCTCCCTGCTCGAGGCGGTCCGGATCACGCTGGCGAACGACCCGGCCGTGAAGCTCAAGGAGCAGCAGACCTACGGCGCGCACGGCCTCTACCAGACGGAGTCGGGCCGGTTCGACACCTCGCTCACGGCCTCGGCCCAGTGGCTCTTCACGCAGCAGGCCCTGACGCTCTCCCAGAAGACCGCCGAGACCAAGAAGCGCACCGACATGGAAGAGGTCATCGGCGAGTTCCAGACGACCATCGCGAACCTGCAGTACGACGTGAACGAGCTGACGAAGCTGCAGGCCGACCCGAACAACTACCAGATGGTCACGAACGACGTGAAGCTCGCCCTCGTCCAGACCAACGTGGACATGTACAACCGGCGGATCGCCGCCGCGACCGACCCGCTGGAGAAGGCGGCCCTCACCACCCAGCGGAACGCCTACATCGCGTCGACGCTCGGCGACTACCAGAGCCAGCTCACGAGCGCGCAGTCGACCGAGCAGAAGCTCACGCAGGCCCGGAAGGACCTGGGTGACGTGCCCGACACCGTCCAGCACAACAACGTCAACTTCGACGTCCGGACCCTCTTCCCCTACCGGGACGGCGTGACCCTGGGGCTCTTCGCCACCGGGAGCTGGGACGAGAACCGCTACAAGGGGAAGCCGAAGCAGGCCGAGTACGGCGGCCTCGGCGTGGAGGACGTCTACAAGTTCGAGATCGGGTTCTCGATCGACGCCCGGCTGCTCCGCGGCCGCGGCAGCGACGCCACCGGCGCCTTCGAGCAGGCGGCGCGGATCGACTGGGAGGCGAGCGAGCTGGCCTTCAAGCACCAGGCCTCCGCGAGCGTGCTGACGACCGTCGCGGCCTACTGGAACCTCGCGGCCGCGCAGGCGATCCTCGACGCGACCAGTTTCGCCCGGGACCTGCACGCCAAGCGCCTCGAGATCACCGACGCCCTGATCGCCGCCGACGAGCTGCCGAAGGCCGAGCGCTCCCGCGCCCTGGCCACCGCCGCGTCCGACGAGGCGTCGGTGGCGGGCTCGCAGCGGGTCGTCAACGAGGCCCGGACCACGCTGGCCCTCGCGATGGGCGTCGCCGTGGACAGCGACGCCAACGCGCCCCTCGCCGCGGACCCGTTCCCGGGCGTCGCCGCGGCCGACGCCGTCGCGCGGCTCTCCGAGAAGCCGCTCCTCTCCCTCGGGCTCGAGCGGCGCTACGACTTCCAGGCCTCGCAGAAGCTCATCCAGTCGGGCGGCGTCCTCGTCCGGCAGGCGGAGACGGATCTCCGGCCGAAGCTCGACTTCACCGGGCAGATCTCGGCCAACACGATCGGGGAGACGAGCATCAACCAGCTCGACACCGGCTGGTCGGCCCCGGGCGGCACGGCCGGGCTCGACTTCGAGCTCCCGATCGGGAACAACAAGGCCAAGGGCCTCCTGGAGCAGCGGAACGCCGACCTCGCCCAGCGGGCCATCACCTCCGTGGACCTCGGACGGAACATCAAGGCGAACATCGTCCAGACGCTCGCGTCCCTCCGCGCCGCCGCCGAGCAGGTGCGGCGGTCCGCCGAGGCGGTCGCCGCCTACGAGAAGACGATCGTCTCCGAGGACGAGCGGTACCGCGCCGGCGAGTCGAGCCTCCTCGACTCGATCCTGACGCAGGACCTCCAGACGACCGCGCTCGTGAACTACGCGCAGGCGCAGCAGCAGTACGCGTCGCTCCTGGCCCGCCTTCGCTACGAGACGGGAACGCTCCTGGAGGAGTCGGGCGGGGTGACCGTGGTCCGGCCGGAGAACCTCCTCACGCCTCCGGCCGCGGCCCCGGCGAAGTAGGAGGGCCCCATGAGAGGCTCTCTCGTCTCGCGGCTTCTCCGGACCGGAGCGGTCCTGCTCGCCGCCCTCCTCGGCGCCGGCGCCGGGCGGGCCGAGCCGGCCTCCGCCCGGCCCGCCCCCGGCAACCTCGGCGTGGCGCCGCCGGAGATCCGCGTCGCCAGGATCTCGCTGCCGGAGGCGCTCCGTCTGACGCTCGACCACGCGCCCGAGGTCCTGGTCGCCCGGCAGGAGGTCGCCCGCCGGGCGGGCATCCTGCGGACCAACGTCGGCGCGTTCGACAACCTGCTCCTCTTCACCCCGCAGTTCGAGCGGGACATCGTCGCCCTCACGCCGATGACCCTCCGGGGGGAGGTCCTGAAGCGGCAGTTCCTCACCGAGTCGTCGGAGAACCTCTCCCTGATCGCGAGCGACATCGCCAAGGGCCTGACCGACGACAAGGGCTTCGCGCTCCCCGACTGCCAGGGGCGCCAGTACTACATCAACGGCTCGGCCATCTGCACCGACGTCGTCCGCCCGACCGACGTCCAGACCTTCCAGCTGCTGATCGACGCGCAGGCGAAGGCGGCCGACGTCCCGCAGGACACGCCCTCGGCCCGCCTGGCCGCGGCCCTGGCCGAGCAGCAGCGTCAGCGGATGACCATGGTCCTCGCCCTGCTCCGGAGGGTCTTCATCCCGGCCCTGAACCAGCAGCTCCAGGCCATCGGCGCGCTCCCGTCCCTGAACGACTCCGAGACGTTCACCTTCGACCTTCGCTACTCGATTCCGACGCGGACGGGCCTCACCGTGGCCCCGGTCTTCTGGATGAACTCCACCCGGGACAACTACGTCGGAAAGTCGAACAGCCCGGCCGGCGGCGGGAAGGGGATTCCCACCCTCTACCGGAGCGTTCTCGGATTCACTCTGGACCTGCCTCTCCTGCGGAACGGCGGACGCGATTCCGTGACCGCCGCGGAACGCTCCGCGCAGGAGAGCTGGCGCGCCTCGCTCGAGAGCCTCGCGAACATCGCGGCGCAGGCGTGTCTCCGGACGACGCTCGCCTACTGGAACCTCGCGTCGGCGCAGGAGCAGCTCGCCCTGATCGAGGGAGCGTCCGAGATCCAGCAGAAGATCGCCGACGTCACGCAGGCCCTCGTCCAGGCCGACGAGCTTCCGCGCACGGAGATGAACCGCGTGGTGGCCCGGACGGCCGATCTCGCGGCGTCCGCCGCGGCCGCGCGCCGGAACATCGCCACGTACCGCGTGGAGCTGGCGCGCTCGGCGGGCATCTCCGTCGTCGACGAGGAGACCGCGCCGCTGGCGGCGGACCCGCTTCCCGCGGCCGAGGAGGCCGCCGCCATCGAGGGGCCGGCTCTCGCCTCGCTCCTCGACGCGTCGGTGGCGCGCCGCGCCGACGTGAAGGCGGCCAAGCTGCGGATCGACGCCGCGAACGCCGTCGTCGTCGGGACCCGCTCCGACCTGCGCCCCCGCCTCGACCTCTCGCTGCAGGCGGGCTACAACGGGATCTACGAGGACGGGCGCTACCAGGTCACGGGCGTCTTCAACCCGACGGGCTACTGGCGGACCTTCCAGGGGAAGTACGTCGGCCCGAGCTTCCAGCTGACGCTCACCTTCGAGCTCCCCTTCGGGAACAACACGGCCAAGGGCCAGCTCGCCCAGGCCGAGGCGCTCGCCACGCAGTCGATCATCACCGAGAAGAACGTCGAGCGGCAGACCCGCGCCACCGTCGAGCAGCTCGCGAAGAGCCTGCAGCTGGCCACGAGCGAGGTGAAGAGCCAGCGGACGGCCGCCCGGTCCTACGACGAGACGGTCGCCTCCACCTTCGAGCAGTTCCGCGCGGGGGAGACGACGCTCTTCTCCACGCTCACCACGGAGCAGAACCGGACGCAGGCCCTCGCGAACCTCGTGTCGGCCCGCCTGACCTGGGCGGCCCGCCTCGCCCGCCTGCGCTACGCGACGGGGACGCTCCTCTCCTATACGATCGACGACCGGGGGGTCTCGTTCGGGGTGGTGAACGCGACGGGGCCGGTCACGGCCGCGACGAAGTGAGATCCGGGGGGGCCGTCCCGGTCCGCCGAGCCGGGGGGGGAGGGAATCGTGTTTGAGAGCAAGGACCTGTTTCGCAAGTCCGCACTCGACAAGCTCGCGTCGCCCGAGCAGCTCGACGTCATGCTGCAGGTCACCTCGCCGATGGGGTGGATCGCCCTCTCGGGGCTCGGCGTCATCCTCGCCTTCGCCCTCGTCTGGAGCATCATCGGGACGATCCCGATCACGGTCGAGGGGCAGGGCATCCTGATCCGCGGGGCCGCGGTCATGGACGTCACGACGAGCTCCCAGGGGCGGATCACCGACCTGACCGTGAAGGCCGGGGACCAGCTCAAGGCCGGACAGGTCATCGCCCGGATGGACCAGCCCGAGCTCCGGCTGAAGATCGAGAACACCAAGGCCCAGATCGCCCAGATGGAGGGACAGAGCGCGAACCTCAGGACGCGCGGGGGATCCCTCGTCTCCCAGTACCAGTCCCAGGCCCGCGAGCTGCGGGAGAAGATCACCGTGCAGGAGGGCCTCGTCAAGAAGGGGCTCCTGACGAAGACGACCCTCATGCGGACCAAGGAGCAGCTCAGCGCCACCGAGGCCCTCATCACGCAGAACCAGATGACGCAGTCGGGCCAGGAGCTGAAGGTCGACGACCTGAAGCGGAGCCTCGCCGAGATGGAGGAGAAGCTCGCCGGCTCCACGGAGGTGACGTCGCCGTACGGCGGGCGGGTCCTGGAGGTGACGGTGTCGAGCGGCACCCTCATCGCGCCCGGGCAGCGCCTCCTGACGCTCGAGCCTCTGGAGGGCGCCCTCGAGACGGTGATCTACATCCCCGCCGGCGAGGGGAAGAAGGTGCGGCCCGGCATGGACGTCCGGATCGCTCCCTCGACCGTCAAGCCGGAGGAGTACGGGTTCCTCCTCGGCACCGTCCGCCAGGTCTCCGACTTCCCCGTGACGCCGGAGGGGCTCCGCCGCGTCCTGCGGAACGACAAGCTCGCCGACGAGCTGATCGGCAAGAGCGCGCCGATCGAGATCGTCGCCTCCCTCAAGCCCGACAAGGAGACGCCGAGCGGCTTCAAGTGGTCGTCCTCCCAGGGGCCGCCCACGCAGGTCTACAGCGGCACGCTGGCGAAGGGAACGGTGGTCGTCGAGGACCGGAAACCCATCTCGTACATCCTTCCGATCGTCCGGAAGTCCTTCGGAACGAGCTGACGCGATCGCATGGAAGAAGAAGCCGCCCCGGTCCCGGAACCCGAGCCCGAGCCGGAACCGGAGGCCGAGAAGCCGAAGCCGAAGCCGACGCCCCCGATGAAGCGGGCGCCGTGCCCCACCGTGCTCCAGATGGAGGCGGTGGAGTGCGGCGCCGCCTCGCTGGCCATCATTCTCGGCTACTTCAAGAAGGTCGTCCCGCTCGAAGAGCTCCGCGTCGAGTGCGGCGTCTCCCGCGACGGCAGCAAGGCGTCGAACGTCCTGAAGGCGGCCCGCAAGTACGGGCTCGTCGCCAAGGGCTTCAAGTTCGAGCTCGAGAACCTCTACGAGGTGGCGCGCGCCACCATGGTCTCGACGGAGGCGCGCAAGGAGACGCGCGGCGCCCACGACCGGGAGGACTTCCACGCCCGCGACGACGCCAACTGGCTCAAGCACACCCTCTGGTACCGGGAGGGCGACCGGCTGGCGTACAAGCCGGTCAACCTGAAACCCCTCACCGTGGATTCGATCGAACCCAAGGCCCGGGTCTACTGACCGGGACGAAATGGGCGGAGGTTGCGCTACCGCAAGTCCGGCGCCCCCGCCATCCCCGACACTGCCGCTGATATAGGACTTTCTTGCGATAAAATTGTGGATGTAGAGATACGACGCCGAGAAGGA
>DAOMFB010000078.1:0-9795 GCA_035429585.1 Thermoanaerobaculia bacterium | reverse complement strand
GGCGACGCGGAGGGGGCCGCCCGGCGGATCGAGAACCTCCGCGGGCGCTGCCGCGCGGCCCCGCGGCCCCCCTTCACGCCGGAGGCGTGGGTCGCCCTGGCGGACGAGGTCGGAGCGTTCCTCGAGAAGCTGGAGAAGCCGAGAGAGGCGAGGCCGGACCGGGATCTCTCCTAGAGGGAGGAGCCCCCCGGGGCGTCGGGTCGGAGGGGGGCGCGGGGGGGTGCGAACCCGGCGGTCGTCCGGCGGGGACGGACCTCGCACCCCCCGGGGGGTTCAGAACGGGACGTCGTCGTCGGCGTCGCCGCCGGGCGGCTCGGAGACGGCCGGGCCGGTGCCGGAAGAGCTCTCGGGACGGGCGCCCAGCATCTTCATGTCGCGCGCCTTGATCTCCGTGGCGTAGCGCTTCTGGCCGGTCTCCTTGTCGTCCCATGAGCGCGTCTGGAGCGAGCCCTCGATGTAGACGAGGCGCCCCTTGGCGAGGTACCGCTCGCAGATCCCGGCGAGCTTGTCGTACGCGATGACCGTGTGCCATTCGGTCCGTTCCTGCTTCTGGCCGGTGGCGCGGTCGTTCCACGTCTCCGTCGTCGCGACGCGAAGGCGGGCGATCGCGACGCCCGCGGTCGTCTGCCGCATCTCGGGGTCGGCGCCGAGGTGGCCGATCAGGATGACCTTGTTGACGGAACCCGCCATGGAAACCTCCGCTCGTCGAGCCGGCGGAGCATAACAAAGGGAACGGACCCGGACCGTACAATCGGCGGACGTTGAGCGACGCTCGGAAGGTCGTCCGGGCCACGTGGGGCATCACGGCGTGGACCGCGGTGTCGCGGCTGGCGGGCGTCCTCAGGGACGCCACGATCGCCCGTTTCCTCGGGGCCTCCGCGCTCTCCGACGCCTTCTACACCGCCTTCCGGATCCCGAACACCTTCCGGGCGATCGTCGGCGAGGGAGGGCTTCCCGGGGCCTTCGTTCCGATGGCGAAGCGGGTGGCCCGGGAGCGGCCCGGAGAGGAGGGCGCCTACGCGGGGCGCGTCCTCTCGCTGCTCCTCCTCGTCCTGGTGGCGCTCACGGCGCTCGGCATCGCGCTCTCGCCGCTCCTCGTGAGCCTCTTCGCAGCGGGCTTCCGGGAGACCCCGGGGAAGTTCGAGCTGACCGTGGCGCTGACCCGGTGGCTCTTCCCGTACGTCCTCCTCGTCTCGGTGGCCGCGCTCCTCGAGGCCTGGCTGAACGCCCACGGGCGCTTCCAGCTCTCCGCCGCGACGCCCGTCGCCTTCAACCTCGCGATCGTGGCGGCGGTCTGGCTCCTGGCGCCGCGGAGCGTCTCCCCGACGACGGCTCTCGTGATCGGCGTCCTCCTCGGCGGCCTCGCCCAGGCCTCGATGCAGATCCCGGCGGCCCGGCGCCTCGGCTTCCGGCTCGGCGGCTCGCCCTTCGGGGACCCCGCGGTCCGGGAGACGGTGCTCCTCATCGCCCCGCGCCTCTACGGCTACGGCGTCGGGCAGCTCTCGTTCCTCGTCTCGAGCCGGACGCTCGCCGCCATCGGGGACGCCTACGTCACCTTCAACTTCTGCGCCTTCCGCGTCGTGGACTTCGTGCTCGGCGGCTTCGTCGTCTCCCTGACGCGGGCGGTCCTGCCGTCGTTGTCGGAGCAGGCGCTCGAGCACGGACGGGAGAGCTACCGGGCGACCCTCACGCTCGCGCTCCGCCTCGTCGGGTTCGTGACGATCCCGTCCATGGTCGGGCTCCTCCTGATCGCGCGCCCCGTGATCGACGTCATCTTCCGGCGGGGGCGGTTCGAGGCGGCCGACGTGACGCAGACGGCGATCGCCGTCCTCTTCTTCGCCCTCGGGCTCTACGCGGCGGCCGGCGTGAAGATCCTGACGCAGGCGTTCTACGCCCTCCACGACACGAAGACGCCGGTCGCCGTGGCCACCTTCGACCTCGGCGTCTTCTGGCTGCTCTGCGTCGGACTCGCCGGGCCGATGAAGCACGCGGGCGTGGCCCTCGCGACGTCGGCCGGGTTCTGGGTCAACTTCGTCCTCCTCGCGCTCCTCCTCCGCCGGAAGCTCGGCCCGCTGGGCGGGCGCGAGGTCGTCCGCTCGCTCGCCCGGACGCTGGGGGCGAGCCTCGTGATGGGCGCGGCCGTTCTCGCGGTGGCCCAGCGCCTCCTGCCGTACGACGCCTCGTGGGGCTTCCTCGCGCGGGCCGGCTGGGTCGTCGGGACGGCGGCCGGGGGCGGGCTCCTCTTCGTCGCCGCGGCCGCGGCGCTGCGGTCGCCCGAGGTGGGGGAGGTCTTCGGAGCGCTCCGGCCGAGGGAGCCCGCGTGATCCTCGTCCTCCAGCGCGTGACGCGGGCGGCCGTGCGCGTCGGGGACGAGACCGTCGGAGAGATCGGGCCGGGACTCCTCGTGCTCGGCTGCGTCGAGCCGCAGGACGACGAGAACGCGGTGGACGAGGCCGCGCGGAAGACGGCCGAGATGCGCGTCTTCGCCGACGCCGGGGGGCGGATGAACCGCGACGTCCGGGAGGCGGGGGGGGCCGTCCTCGCCGTGTCCCAGTTCACCCTCGGCGCCGACCTGTCCCGCGGGCGGCGTCCCGGATTCGAGGGGGCGGCGCGGCCCGAGGCGGCGGAGCCGCTCTTCGCGCGCTACGTCGCGGCGCTCCGCGCCTACGGCGTCACGGTGGAGACGGGGCGCTTCGGCGCGATGATGGACGTGGAGCTCGTCAACGACGGCCCGGTGACCTTCACCTGGCGGTCGAAGCGCGCTCCGGAAGGAGGTCGACGATGAGCGCGAAGGAGCCGTCCGGGGAGATCGGGCTTCTCCTGCACCTTCTCGACGAGGCCTTCGACAGGACGGCGTGGCACGGGCCGAACCTCTTCGGGTCCGTCCGGAGGCTCGGGGCCGGCGAGGCCGCCGCCCGCCCGGGAGCCGGGCGCCACAGCGTCCAGGAGATCGTGCTCCACTGCGCCTACTGGAAGTACGCCGTCCGGCGGAAGCTCACCGGGGGGAAGCGCGGCTCGTTTCCGCTGACGGGGAGCAACTGGTTCGCGCGCGAGGGCGGTGCGGCGCGAGCGGCCTGGCCCGCCGACCGGGCCCTCCTCCGGAGGGAGCACGAAGCGCTCCGCGCCGCGGTCGCGGCGTTCCCGGCCCGGAAGCTCCGCTCCCGCGCTCCCGCGAGCCGGAACTCGTATCTCCGCCTCATCGCCGGCGCCGCCGCCCACGACCTCTACCACGCGGGGCAGGTCCGGCTGATCCGGAGGCTCGTGTCCGGATGACCCCGGGTCAGAGCATCACGATCGGGATCGGCGCGAAGCAGACGAGGAAGATCAGGAGGACGAGCCCGGCCACGGCGAGCCGCCGTCCGTCGAGGGGCTGGTCCTCGTCGAGAACGGGCGGGTGTCCCACGCCGATGACGAGCGTGATGACGACCCAGAGCCACCATCCGGGCCACTTCAGGCCGAGGACGGCCAGCGCCGCGAGGAGGGGCCACGCGGCCTTCCGCTGCAGACGTCCGAGGACGGCATACAGCGCGTGGCCGCCGTCGAGCTGGCCGATCGGCAGAAGGTTCAGGGCCGTGACGAAAAGACCGAACCAGGCGGCGACGAAGACGGGGTGCTCGACGGCCTGCTCGCTCGTAAACGTGTGGCCGAGGGTCATCTGCTGGACCCACGTCACGGCGAGCGGATAGCGGAAGAGGATCGTTCCCTCCTCGAGGACCGGGTTCAGATTGGGGCGGGAGTGGGCGACCCCCCAGACGAGGAGCGGAATCGCCACGACGAACCCCGCGATCGGCCCCGCCACGCCGATGTCGAAGAGCTGTCTCTTGGTCGCGATGGGCTGCCGGATGCGGATGAAGGCGCCGAGCGTGCCGACGAGGGACGGGAAAGGGATGAAGTACGGCGGCGAGGCGTCGATCCCGTAGCGCCGGCACGTCAGGTAGTGCCCCATCTCGTGGGCGAAGAGGATCGCGAGGAGCGGCAGCGAGAAGGAGAGGGCCCCTCGAACGAGCGGGGCGAGGGAGCCGCCGCCGGGCGTCCCGGCCGGCAGGAGGCCCGGCCGGAAATTGACCGCGAAGCCGGCGCCGACCCAGGTCGTCGTGGCGACCGTCAGGAGCAGGAGCAGGCCGTGGAGCCACCACCGCTCGCGCCGGAGAGGCACGGAGCGCGGCTCGGGAAAGCCCGCGCTCATTCCGTCAGGGCTTGGGTGGCTCTGCGGGGGCCGGGGCGGGCGCCGTCAGGTCGCGCAGCTCCTTGCCCGGCTTGAAGCGGATCGTGAAGCCGGGCGGGATCTGCACCTCTTCGGTGGGGCGCTTCGGGTTCCGCCCGATCCCCTTCTTGCGCGGCTTGACGAGGAAGACGCCGAAGCCCCGGAGCTCGATCCGCTCGCCGCGCGCGAGCGCCTGGCGCATCACGTCGATGATCGTTTCGACGGCGAGGGCCGCTTTCTGGCGCGGGACGCCGCCCGCGTCGGCGACGCTGTTGATGATGTCGTTCTTGATCACGCGGGAGGGAGTTTACCGGGAATCGCTGATCTCGTTCAAATCGCTTGTTTTAGGGGCGGAACAGGGCTCAGAGGGAGAAGAGGCGGGACTTGAGCCGGACGATCTCGAGCCCGGTCGCCAGCATCGCGGCGAGGCGCTTCAGGGCCGGAACGGAGGGGGGCCGCGTGTAGGACTCGGACTCCCCCCAGAGATAGAGGACGGTCTTCCCCTTGAGGGTGACCGGGACGACCGCCATGGTCCCGAGCCCGTCCGAGCCGAGCGCCTTCAGGACCTTCACCGTCGAGGGAAGGTCCATGTAGGTGCCGACGTAGAAGCCTTCGGTGTCGCGAAGGGTCGCGAAGACGGACGCCTCCGTCAGCGGAAGCCGGAACTCCCGGAGGTCGCCGTCCGGCTCCGGCTGGGCCCCCCAGCCGACGACCCAGTCCCCCTCGACGACGAACAGCGCCGCCCGGCGGACGTAGCTCCCGGCGGCGGCCAGGACGGCGTCGACGACGTCCTCGTTCGAGAGGGCGCTGCCGAGGTCCTCCGCGAGCCGCTCCTCGACGGTGGGCTCCGGGCCGTCCGGAACGAGCTCTTCGGAGGCATCCTCGGCCGGGGGCTCCGCCCGGAGGGGCGGCTCGGCGGGGGAGAGCCGCGGGCTGTCCTCGACGATCTCGGCCTCGGGGGGGCGTGCGACGGCCGCGGCGAGGCGCGCGTCGGTCGAGCTCCAGGGGTCGGACCGGTCCCGGGCCGCGGCGGCCGTCCGGACCGGCGCCGGCGGCGCCTCGGCGGGCTCCGGCGCGCGGCCGCCGTAGGACGGGGGATAGATGACGCGAAGGGTCGTGGGCCGGGCCTTCCGCGGAGCGGTGCTCTGGTCCGCCGGCTGCTCCCCCTCCTCGAACGGCTTACGCATCCGGCTCAGCCGGATGGCGCTGACGTGACGCGGCTCCACGCGGGCGGCGTAGTGCTTCGCGAGGGCCGTCGCGAACGGTCGCACGTCGAGGGCGGTCGAGAGAGAGATCTCGTCGAGGGCGCGGAGGTCGCGCGGGTCCTTCATCGCGACGGAGAGGACGCGTCCCTCGCGGCGGAACGGGACGAGGCCGAGGCGCTGCGCGGTGCGCACGGGGACGAGCCGCAGGACGTCGCGCCGGATCTCCTCGAGCTCGGTCCCGGTCGCGGGGGGGACGTTGTGCTGCGTGCCGAGGGCGGTCGCCAGTGCCGCTTCCGGCACGCCGGCCTCGAGACACGCGGTCCCGAAGCGGCCCCCCAGGCGCCGGTGGAGCAGAAACGCCTGCGCCCGCTGCTCCTCCGTCGCGAGGCCCATCCCCACGAGGATGTCCCCCAGCCGGCTCATCGGAATTCTCGCGAGTCATTCTATCCTCGGGCCCGCCGCCCCGGGGGCGATTAGAATCACTTCGCATGAGCAGCCAGCGTCCGATCCGGGTCCTCATCGCCAAGCCCGGCCTCGACGGGCACGACCGGGGCGCGAAGGTCATCGCCCGGGCGCTCCGGGACGCCGGGATGGAGGTCATCTACACGGGGCTCCGCCAGACGCCGCCGCAGATCGCGGCCGCGGCCGTCCAGGAAGACGTGGACGTGGTCGGCCTGTCCATCCTCTCGGGTGCGCACAACGTCCTCGTCCCGGAGGTGCTCCGGGCGCTCGAGGAGCGCGGAGGCGGCGGGATCCCCGTCGTCGTCGGCGGCATCATCCCGGAGAAGGACATCGCGGCCCTGAAGGCGAAAGGGGTCCGCGAGGTGTTCCTGCCGGGGACGACGACGACCGGAACCGTCGACGCGATCCGGCGCCTCGCGGGACGGACCGCCGCGGCCGGCTGACGCCGGTGAGCGAAGTCCTCGTCTCCCGCGTCGATCCCGCGTCGGCCGAGTTCCAGGAGAACCGCCGGCACCACGAGGGCCTGGCCGCGCGCCTCCGCGAGGAGGCGGCCCGGGCGCGCGACGGCGGCGGGGAGAAGGAGCACGCGCTCCACCGGGGCCGGGGAAAGCTCCCCGTCCGGGAGCGGATCGAGCGGCTTCTCGATCCCGGGACCGGCTTCCTCGAGGTGGCCCCCCTGGCGGGCTGGGGCATGTACGACGGCGCGGCGCCGTGCGCCGGACTCGTCACGGGGATCGGCCGCGTGGCCGGGCGCGAGGTGATGGTCGTCGCCAACGACGCCACGGTGAAGGGCGGAACCTACTTCCCGGTCACCGTGAAGAAGCACCTCCGGGCGCAGGAGATCGCGCTCGAGAACCGCCTGGCGTCCGTCTATCTCGTCGATTCCGGCGGCGCCTTCCTGCCGCTCCAGGCCGAGGTCTTCCCGGACCGCGACCACTTCGGGCGGATCTTCTACAACCAGGCGCGGATGAGCGCGGCGGGGCTCGCGCAGGTGGCCGCCGTCCTCGGGTCGTGCACGGCCGGCGGCGCCTACGTCCCGGCGATGTCCGACGAGACGGTCATCGTGAAGAATCAGGGGACCATCTTCCTCGCCGGGCCGCCGCTCGTGAAGGCGGCGACCGGGGAGAGCGTGACGGCGGAGGAGCTGGGGGGCGGGGACGTGCACACGCGGCTCTCCGGCGTGGCGGACCATCTGGCCGAGGACGACGCGGACGCCATCGCGCGCGTCCGCGAGATCGTGTCGCGGCTCGGCACGGTCAAGCCGGTCCCGCCCGACGCCGCCGCCCCGGAGGACCCCCTCTACCCGGCGGAGGAGATCTACGGCGTCCTGCCGGCCGACCTCCGGAGGCCCTACGACGTCCGCGAGATTCTCGCGCGGCTTCTGGACGGCTCGCGGCTCCACGAGTTCAAGCCGCGGTACGGGACGACGCTGGTGACCGGCTTCGGCCGGATCGCGGGGCTCCCCGTGGCCGTCCTGGCGAACAACGGGGTTCTCTTCTCCGAGTCGGCCCTCAAGGCGACGCACTTCATCGAGATGGCCTGCCAGCGCCGCATCCCGCTCCTCTTCCTGCAGAACATCACGGGATTCATGGTCGGCCGGGCCGCGGAGCAGGGGGGGATCGCGAAGGACGGCGCGAAGATGGTGCACGCGGTCGCGAACGCCGCGGTGCCGAAGCTGACCGTCCTCGTCGGCGGGTCCTTCGGCGCGGGGAACTACGGGATGTGCGGGCGCGCCTACCAGCCCCGCTTCCTCTGGTCGTGGCCCAACGCGCGCATCAGCGTCATGGGGGGCGAGCAGGCGGCCGACGTCCTCGCCACGGTGAAGGACGACCAGCGCGAGCGGGAGGGGAAGCCGCGGATGACGCCCGAGGAGCGCGCCGCGTTCCGCCGGCCCACCCTCGAGAAGTACGAGGCCGAGGGAAACCCGTACTACGCGACGGCGCGCCTCTGGGACGACGGCATCCTCGATCCGGCGGAGACGCGGACGGTGCTGGCGCTGGGGCTCTCCGCGGCGTACAACGCCCCGGTCGGGGAGACGCGCTTCGGCGTCTTCCGGATGTGAGAGAGGAGCCGTCATGAGCGTCGCCAGGACCGCCCCGGTGCGGGTCGAGCGGACCCACGGAGGGCGCGTCGCGCGAATCATCCTCGCGAGGCCCGAGATCCGGAACGCCTTCGACGACGTCCTCGTGAGGGAGCTCCAGCGCGCCGTCCGGGCGATCACGGCCGACGCCGCGGTCCACGTGGTCGAGCTCTCGGGCGAGGGGAAGGCCTTCTGCGCGGGGGCGGACCTGAACTGGATGAAGCGGATGGCCGGTTTCACGATGGAGGAGAACCGCCGCGACGCGGCGGAGCTGGCCGACCTCTTCCGCCTCCTCGACGAGTGTCCCCGGCCGGTCGTGGGCCGCATCCACGGCGCCGCGCTCGGCGGGGGGGTGGGCCTCGTGGCGATCTGCGACGTCGCCGTGGCCGCGGAGGGGACGCTCTTCGGGACGACCGAGGTGCGGCTCGGCATCATCCCGTCCGTCATCAGCCCGTACGTCGTGCGGAAGATTGGCGAGTCGCACGCCCGCGAGTGGTTCCTGACGGGGGGCCGGCACGACGCGCACGAGGCGCGGCGCATCGGGCTCGTCCACGTGGTCGCGGCGGAGAGCTCCCTCGCCTCGGTCACCGAGGGGGTGATCGACGCGCTGCTCGCGGGCGGGCCGCAGGCGCTCGCGGAGGCCAAGAAGCTGGCCCAGACCGTCGGCCACCTGCCGCCCCGCGAGCAGCAGGCCCTGACGGTGCAGCGGATCGCGGAGCGCCGCGCCTCGGCCGAGGGGCGCGAGGGCGTGACGGCGTTTCTCGAGAAGCGGTCGCCCTCGTGGGCGGAAGGGCCGAAGGACCGGACGGAGTGACGGCGGCGCGGCCGATCCGCCGGCTCCTCGTCGCGAACCGCGGGGAGATCGCCGTCCGCGTCGTCCGGGGCTGCCGCGCCGCCGGCGTCTCCCCGGTGGCCGTCTACTCCGAGGCCGACCGGGACGCCCGGCACGTCCGGCTCGCGGATGACGCCGTCCTCCTCGGGGCGGCTCCCGCGGCGTCGTCCTACCTCGACGCCGGGAAGGTCCTCGCGGCGGCGACCGCGAGCGGCTGCGACGCCGTCCACCCGGGCTACGGCTTCCTCTCGGAGAACGCGGCGTTCGCGCGGGCCGTCGAGGCGGCCGGCCTCGTCTGGGTCGGGCCGCCGCCGTCGGCGATCGAGGCGATGGGGCTGAAGATCCCGTCCCGGGAGCGGATGCGGGCCGCGGGCGTCCCCGTCGTCCCGGGGACGCACGACCTCGACGGGCCGGAGGCGGTGCGCCGGGTCGGCCTGCCCCTCGTCGTGAAGGCTTCGGCGGGGGGCGGCGGGAAGGGGATGCGGGTCGTGCGCGACGCGGCGGAGCTTCCGGAGGCGGTCGCCTCGTGCCGCCGCGAGGCCGAGGCGGCCTTCGGCGACGGCACGCTCTACGCGGAGAGGTATCTGGAGCGGCCGCGGCACGTCGAGGTGCAGGTCTTCGGCGACCGCGCGGGGCGCGTCGTCGCGCTCGGCGAGCGCGAGTGCTCCCTCCAGCGGCGGCACCAGAAGGTGATCGAGGAGAGCCCGTCCCCCGCGGTCACGCCGGGCCTCCGGCGGCGCCTCTGCGAGGCCGCGGTGGCGGCCGGCCGCGCGGTCGGCTACGTCAGCGCCGGGACGGTGGAGTTCCTCCTCGCGCCCGACGGCTCGTTCTACTTCCTCGAGATGAACACGCGGCTGCAGGTGGAGCACCCGGTGACCGAGGAGGCCTTCGGCCTGGACCTCGTCGTCCTGCAGCTGCGGGTGGCGGCGGGCGAGCCGCTGCCGGCGGTCCTGCCGGAAGAGCCGTCGGCCCACGCCGTCGAGGCCCGGGTCTACGCCGAGGACGCGGAGAA
>DAOMFB010000077.1:0-9873 GCA_035429585.1 Thermoanaerobaculia bacterium | reverse complement strand
AGACCTCTGGGTGCTCCTGTCCGACGGGATCGTGGAGGCGACGCGCCCCGGCAGCGACGACGAGTTCGGGTTCACGCGCCTCGAGAGCGTCCTCGCCGGCGCCGCCGGAGGAACGGCCGTGGCGGCGCGGGACCGTGTCCTCGCGGCCTGGCGCGAGTTCACGGGCGGGGACGAGCCGGTGGACGACCGGACCCTCATCGTGCTGCGGGTCGGGAGCGCCCCGGCGCATGGCTGAGGCCCGCGGCCGGGCCGTCGGGCCCTTCCTCGCGGCGGTCGCGGCCACGGCGGCCGCGCTCCAGTCCGGGCGGGCGCTCTTCCATCCGAAGCAGGGGCTCGATCTCGCGCCGCCCTGGCTCGCCGCGAAGCTCCTCCTCCGGGGCGACACCCGCTTCTACGACGACGCCGTCGTCGGCGCGGCCGGCGCGGCCCTCGGCCTCCACGGGCCGGCGGGGCCGGGCGACCCCGTCCTCAACTTCATCTATCCGCCGTGGGTCCCCGTGGCGTACGTCCCGCTCGCCCTGCTGCCGTGGGGCGTCGCGCGCGTCGTCTGGTTCCTCCTGTCGGCTGCGGCGATCGTCCTCGCCCTCCACCTCGCGGTGCGGGCCGTGGCGCGGGACGCGGCCGGGGAGCGCGACCTGGCGCCCGGCTCGCTCGTGGCCGCCGCCTTCTTCTTCCCGGTCTTCTACGGCCTCATGACGGGCCAGGCGAACGGCCTCCTCCTGCTCCTCCTCGCGGGCTGCCTCCTGATGCTCCGGAACGGACGCGGGGTCGCGGCGGGCCTGCTCCTCGCCCCGGCGGCCCTCCTCAAGCCGTTCCTCGCCCTCCCCGCGCTCGTCTTCCTCGTCCGGAGGGCCTGGGGGGCGCTCGCGGGATTCGCGGCGGGCGCGGCCGCGCTCGGACTCCTCGGCGTCGTCGCGGGAGGCCCGGCCGGCTGGGGGCTCTGGTGGGCGCAGATCTCCCGGCACAACGCGCTCGGCTCGTTCGAGTGGCGGAACCACTCGATCGGCTCGGCGGCCCTCGCCCTCTTCGGGACCGGCGGCGGCGTGGAGCCGGCCGTCGCCGCACCGGGCCTCGTTCTCCCCGTCGCGATCGGGGCCGGCACCCTCGCCCTTTTCCTCGCGCTCGCCGCGCTCCGGCCCCCGGCCGCGGCGGCGCGCCCCGAGCTCGGCTTCGGCGCCCTGCTCGCTCTCGGCCTCCTCCTCGCGCCGAAGTCGTGGGAGCACTACGGCGTCTTCCTCCTCCCCGTCTTCCTCGCCGTCTTCGCGGCCCTGCGCGCGGAGGACGGCGGGTCCGCGCGCGTCCCGCTGGCTCTCCTCGGCGTCTCCTTCGCCGTCTGGGCCTTCGCCCTCCAGTCGAGGGAGGAGTACGCGGGCCTCGCGCGGCGGCCGCTCTCCCTCCTCCTGCCCGCGAAGACCGGCGCGACCTTCCTCCTCCTCGCCCTCGCGGCGTGGGCCGCGCAGCGGCGGGGCGCGGACGGCGCGCCCTCCTAGCGGCGGAGGGAGTAGGTCCTCGAGAAGCCGTCCGCGGGGAGGGAGACCGTCACCGTGATCGCCCCTTCCGGCCCGCAGGTGTACGTCTCCTCGACCTCGGGGCCCTGCTCCGTCCGGACGACGGGAGAGCTCCCCAGGTCGGAGCCGTCGCGAAGGGCGGGGTCGTACGGGAAGAGGACCTCTTCCCACGGCGTCACGTCGCCGTCCGGGCGCCCGCCCGAGACGCGGCTGCACTCGAGGTACCGCAGGTGGCCGATGTTGTGCACGGCGGCGTACCGGCGGGAGGCGACGAGGGGCGGCTCGCCGGCCCGCGGGAGCGGCGTCCCCTCCGGGAAGATCAGGTCGAAGGAGACGTTGCCGCCCCGCTCGGCCTCGCGGAAGACGCCGAAGTGCCGCGTCAGGCGCTCCGTCAGGGTCCAGCCCCCCTCCTCGTCGAGGAAGGCCGCGAGGCCGATGGCCGTGGCGGCGAACGGATAGGGCGAGCGCCGGACGCGCCGCTCGCCGAAGCGCTCCTTCAGCCGCCGGGCCACGAGGGGGAATGCCCCGCCGCCGCCGACGACGTAGAGGCCCGCCACCTCGTCCCACGAGACGCCGGCGCCCGGCTCCTCGAGGAGCGGCGCCACCGCGTCGATCGTCTCCTCCACGAGCGGCTCGCAGGCCGCGTAGATCTCCTCCATCGGGATGGCCAGCGCTCCGCCCCCGACGGCGGAGAGATCGACGAGGAAGCGCTTCGTGTTCGGCCCGACCGACTCCTTCTGCCGGGCGCACTCGTCCAGCAGGACCGCGCGCTGCGCGTCGGTCGCCTTCTCCAGCCGCGCCTTCTCGACGACGAGGGCGAGGATCGCCTCGTCGAAGTCGTCTCCGCCGAGACGCTTGGCGCCGCGGGTCGCCACGACCTCGTGGTCGCGGCCGGACATCTTCACGAGCGAGGCGTCGAAGGTGCCGCCGCCGAGGTCGTAGACGACCACGTGCTCGCGCCGGGGCGTCAGGGTGTTCCGGTAGCGGTGCGCGTACTCGAGCCCCGCGGCCGAGGGCTCGTTCAGGAGCGCCTTCACCTCGAACCCGGAGCGGCGGAAGGCCTCGAGCGTCAGGAACCGCTGCGCCGTCGACGCGGTCGCCGGGACGCTGATGGCCACCTCGAGCGGCTCGTCCACCGTGAGCCCCGCGTTGGAGCCGGTGACGAGGTCGCGGTGGAGCTGGTTGAAGAAGCCGACGAGGACCTCGAGGAGCGGGACGGCCCGCGGCCCCATGGCCACCTCCGTCCCGAGGCCCGCCTCGTCGAGCAGGCGCTTGAAGGAGCGGAGCGCCGTCCAGTGGGGCTGGTGGCGGACGGCGGCCGCCTCGGCCCCGAACCGGAGGGCGCCGTCCTCGTGGCGCGACGCCACGAGCGACGGAACGGCCTCCAGGCCGTCGAAGGCGACGACCGGGTAGTTGCCCCGGTCGACGAGCGCGACGACGGTGTGGGTCGTGCCGAAATCGATCCCCAGCTTCACGCCGGGGAGTATACGGATCGGGGCTACTTCTTCGCGCCCCGGACCAGCTCGACCCCGGAGGCCAGGAACGTGTACTCCTTCTGGTCTCCCGTGATCGCGGCGGCCCGTCCTCCGGGGGTCTCCTCGGCGTAGTGCTTCGCCGTCGCCTCGGGAATGGTCTTCACCTCGAACGTCCCCTCGAGAGTGACCGTCGCGCCGGCGGCGTCCTTCGGCACGAAGAAGGCGTAGTCCTTGAACCGGACGCGGACCGTCGCCTCGCCGGTCTTCAGGGTCATCCAGCACCCTTTCTCCTGGCAGACGGCAGCCACCGTTCCCTGGGTCCGGATCGTCTTCCCCTTCCAGGCGTCGGGGCTCTTCACGAGGTCGGCGAGGGGGACGAGCTCGGACGTGCCGAGCGGCGCCCCGAATTTTTCTCCGGCGGCGGCGAGCGGGAGGACGAGGGCCGCCGCGAGGGCGACGACGCAGGCGAGGCGGGCGTGCTTCATGCGGGGAGACTACGGAGGGCGGACCCGCCTCGGGTATCCTCCGTTCGCATCATGACGTTCGACCAGGCGCTCGGCCTCCTCGTCTCGGTCGTCGGCATCGCCACGGGGGGCGCCTACGTCCCGCAGGCCGTCCGGATCTGGAAGCGGCGGAGTTCCGACGACGTCTCGATCCTGACCTACCTCCTCTTCCTCGGCGGCCAGGTGATCTACCTCGTCTACGGCGTCCGGATCTCCCAGTGGCCCCTCATCGTCGGGATGGGAGCCAACATCGCGGGGAACATGGCCGTGATCCTCGCGGCCCTCCGCTTCCGCTCGAAGGGGTGAGGGGGAGCCGCATGGCGCGAACGCCCGCCGGGGCCGCCACCGTCCCGCCCGAGGTCGCGGAGCTCCTCCGGACGCTCTGCGACGGGCGGCCGATCGTCTTCTTCGACCTCGAGACGACCGGCACCGAGAAGATGCTCGACCGGATCGTGGAGATCGCCGCCATCGCGGTGCCGCCCGAGGGACCGCCGCGCGTCTTCGACCGGCTCGTGAACCCCGGCGTCCGGATCCCCAGCGAGGCCTCCGCGGTGCACGGCATCTCCGACGCCGACGTGGCCGACGCCCCGACGTTCCGCGACCTCGTGCCGGAGCTGCTCGCCTTCCTCGGGGACGCGGATCTCGCGGGGTACAACGTGCGGGCCTTCGACATCCCCGTCCTCCAGAAGGAGTTCGAGCGGGCCGGCGCGACGTTCTCCCTCGAGAGGCGCCGGATCGTCGACATGCAGACGATCTTCTTCAAGAAGGAGCCGCGGGACCTCGCCGCGGCCCTCCGGCTCTTCGCCGGCCGCGACCACGGCGGGGCGCACGCCGCGCTGGCCGACGTCGTCGCGACCGCCGAGGTCCTGGCGGGCCAGCTCCGCCGCTACCCCGATCTCCCCCGGACGCTCGACGGCCTCCACGAGTTCTCGGTACCGGCCGAGGGGCGGTGGGTCGACCCGGACAAGCGGTTCGGCTGGCGGGACGGCGAGGCCGTCTTCGCGTTCGGCGTCCACCGGGGGAAGAGCCTGGCCCTCGTGGCCGAGACGAAGCCCGAGTACCTCGACTGGATGATCCGCGGCGACTTCCCCGAGGCGGCCAAGGAGATCGCGCGGAACGCCCGCCGCGGCGTCTTCCCGAAGAAGCGGCCGTGACGGCGCCGGAGCCCCGCGGACTCGGCCGCCGGCGGCCGCGCCCGGTCCGCATCGCCCTCCTGACGCTCGGCTGGACGCTCCTGGCGCTCGGCGTCGTCGGCGGGCTCCTGCCGGTCATCCAGGGCTGGCCCTTCGGCGTGGCCGGCGCGGCCATCCTCTACGTCGAGAGCCGCTGGGTGCAGCGGAAGGTCCGGCGGTGGCGCCAGCGCCACCCGAAGGTGGAGCGGACGTGGCTCCGGGCGCGCGCCTGGCTCCGCGACCGGAAACGGACGCGGCGGGCCCGCGCGGCGGGCCGGGCCTGACGGGGCCGCGGAGCGCTCAGTCCATCTGGCGGCGGAGGAACGTCGGGATGTCGAAGACGTCCTCGCGCGGGTCGCGCTGCATCAGTATGTTGATCCCGTAGCCCGAGTCCTCCGGCGGCGGGATCACCGGCTCCGGCGCCGTCTTCCCCCGGCTCTTCTCGGCGCGGAGCCCCTGCGGCGTCACCGGCAGGGAGACCTCCCGGCGCGAGGCGAGCGCGGCGGGGGCGTCGAAGCCGGTGGCGATGACGCTGATCTTCACCTGGTCGCGGAGCTCGGCGTCCCGGACGAGGCCGAAGATGATGTTGGCCTCCTCGTCGGCCGCCTGCTGGATGACGTTGCAGGCCTCCCCGACCTCGGACATCGTCAGGTCCTCGCCTCCCGTGATGTTGATCAGGATGGCGCGGGCCCCCTGGATCGACTGCTCCTCGAGGAGCGGGTTCGAGATGGCGCGCTGGGCCGCCTCCACGGCGCGGTGCTCGCCCGCCGCCGTGCCGGTCCCCATGAGGGCCATCCCCATGTTCTCCATGACCGTCTTGACGTCGGCGAAGTCGAGGTTCACCTCGCCGGGGACGACGATCAGGTCGCTGATCCCCTGGACCGCCTGGCGGAGGACGTCGTCGGCCTGCCGGAACGCCTCCCACGTCGTCACGTTCCGGTCGACGAAGGCGTAGAGCCGCTCGTTCGGGATCGTGATGAGCGTGTCGACGTACTCGCGCAGCTCGGCGATCCCGTCCTCGGCGTAGCGCAGCTTGCGCCGCCCCTCGAAGGCGAACGGCTTCGAGACGATCGCCACGACGAGAGCCCCGGCCTCGGAGGCCAGCCGCGCCACGACCGGGGCCGCGCCCGTGCCGGTCCCGCCGCCCATCCCGGCGGTGACGAAGACCATGTCCGACCCGGCCAGCATCTGCGTGATCCGCTCGGCGTCCTCGAGGGCGGCGGCCTTCCCCACCTCCGGGTTCGACCCGGCGCCCATGCCGCGCGCCGTCGTGATCCCGAGCTGGAGCTTGCCCGGCGCCTTGTTGACCCGGAGGACCTGCAGGTCGGTGTTGGCGGCGATGAAGTCCACGCCGCGGATTCCGGCCTGGATCATCCGGTTGACGGCGTTGCCGCCGCCGCCGCCCACCCCGATGACCCGGATCCGGGCCGGCGGGGGGGTCTCTTCGCCGAGGGTGATGGAGAGCGGCCCGGGCGCAGGATCGTCGAACAGGATCATCTTGTTTCCTCCGTTGTTATCACACGCTGGCCGATGAGGGGAAGAGGTTCTTCAGCGAGTTCTTCAGTCGGGTGACGAGGCCGGCCGGGCCGGACTTCCCGCGGCGGGCCGGAGCGGCGGCGGCGGCGCTCCCGTAGAGGAGGAGGCCGACCGCGCAGGACCACTCGGGAGCCGAGACGACGTCCTTCAGGCCCCCGACGTTCTGGGGGATGCCGCGGCGGACCGGGAGGCCGACGATCTGCTCGGCGACCTCCACGAGGCCGTCCAGGTCGGCGCCGCCGCCCGTCAGGACGAGGCCGGCCCGCAGCTCCTTGGCCGGGATCTCCCGGACCGCGTCGTCCCAGACGAGCTGCAGGAGCTCGTCGGCGCGGGCGTTCAGGATCTCCGCCACCTCGCGCCGGCGGACCGGGTGGACGCCCCGCCCGCCCGTCTGCGGCATGTCGATCGTCTCCTCCTCGGGGACGAGGGCCGGGAGCGCCGAGCCGTACTTCCGCTTGAGCCGCTCGGCGTCCGGGACGGGCGCCTTCTTCACGACCGCGATGTCGTTCGTGAAGTGGTCCCCGCCGATCGGCAGGACCGAGGTGTGCACCAGCGTCCCGCCGCTCCAGACGGCGAGCTCCGTCGTCCCGCCCCCGATGTCGGCCAGAACGATGCCGAGCTCCTTCTCGTCCGGCGTCAGGACCGCCTCGCTGGCGGCGAGCGGCTCGAGGACCATCTCGACGACCTCGATGCCGGCCCGGTTGACGCAGTTCAGGAGGTTCTGGACCGTCGCGACGGGGATGGTGACGACGTGGACGTCCGCCTCCAGCCGGCTCCCTACCATGCCGAGCGGGTCGGCCACGCCCTCCTGCCCGTCCACCACGAACTCGCGCGGCAGGACGTGCAGTACCTCGAACTCCGTCGGGATCGGCACCGAGCGCGCCGCGTCGAGCGAGCGCTGGATGTCCTCGCGGGAGATCTCCTTGTTCTTCGCGGAGACGGCGACCACCTGCCGGCTGTTGAACGATTTGATCGAGGGGCCGGCCACGCCGACGATGGCGCGCTCGATCTGCGCCCCCGCCATGATCTCCGCCTCCTCGGTCGCCCGCTTGATGGCGTCCACCGTCGCCGGCACGTCGATGATGGCCCCCCGCCGGGCCCCCTTGTGGGACGCCGTCCCCTTGCCGAGGACGTCGACCCGTCCGCCGGGCTGCGGCTCGGCGATGAGGGCACACACCTTCGTGGAGCCGATGTCGAGGCTGACGAGATAGGGGGCGTTCTTCGGCATGGTCGTTCCTCAGGTCTTTCCGCGCCCGAGAAGCTCGGGCGGAGCGTTCAGGACGATGCGCCCCTCGAAGCGCAGGTCGGCCGCGTTCCCCGGCAGGCCGCGGCGCGTCAGGTCCGGGACGAGCGCGAGCCACGCCCGCCAGGCGGCCGCGGCCCGCGGCGTCTCGGCGGGGTCCGCGGAGAAGAGGAGGCTGGCGCGCGCGACGCGGTCCGTCACCGTGAGGGCGTCGGGCGAGACGGCGACCTCGGAGACGCGCGCGAAGAGCGCGGGGTCCTCGGACTTGAGCGCGACGAGGAAGGCGGCGCCCCGCCGGATCGCCTCGTCGTCCGCGGCGGGCCCCGCCGGCGGCGAGATGACGGGATAGTCGTCCTCGCCCGAGAGGGCCCGTCCGGCGTACGGCCCGAGCCACGAGCCGCCCCGGTCCACGACCCAGAGCTCGGCGCCGCGCCGGGCGAGGGCCACCGGCGGCCGCGCCTCGACCCGCACGACGAGCGTGTCCGGGACCAGCCGCCGGGCCGCGACGCGCGCCACCCAGGGGCGCTTCGCGAGGCTCTCCACCGCCGCGTCGAGGTCCGCGAAGAGGAGGGGCCGTCCGAGGAAGGCGTCCGTCACCTCCTCGGCCTCGGCGCGGCGTGCCTCCGGCACCCCCTCGAGGACGACGCGCTTCACGGCGAAGCGGGGGTGGTGCGTCAGGACGACGGCTCCCAGGAGGGCGGCCAGCGCGAGGGCCAGGACCGCGAGCGTCGGCCCGAGCGCCCGCCACGCGGAGCGCCGGCGCGTCGGCCGGATGCGGCGCGAGACCGGCGGCCGGTAGAAGCTGCTCACGCCGCGCCTCCCGCGGCGAGCCACTCCTCGCCGAAGTGAAGGACGTCGCCGGCCCCCATCGTGACGAGGAGGTCCCCGTCCCGGAGCGTCTCCTCGAGCGCCGGGAGGACCTCCTCGCGCGTCCCGACGTACCGGACGCTCCGGTGCCCGCGCGCCGTCGCCGCGTCGGCCACGAGGGCGCCCGTCACGCCGGGCACCGGGGCCTCGCGGGAGCCGTAGACCGGCGTCACGAGGAGGACGTCGGCCGCGAGGAACGCGGCGCCGAACTGCGCCGCGAAGTCGCGGGTCCGCGAGTAGAGGTGCGGCTGGAAGAGGGCGACCAGCCGCCGGTCCGGGAAGACCTGGCGCGCCGCGGCGAGCGTGGCGGCCACCTCCGTCGGGTGGTGGGCGTAGTCGTCGTAGACGAGGACGCCGTCCCGCTCCCCTTTCCTCTCGAAGCGGCGGATGACGCCGGCGAACTCGCCGAGGGCGCGCGCCGCCAGCAGGAAGGGGATCTCCAGCTCGCGCGACACGGCCAGAGCCGCGAGGGCGTTCTTCACGTTGTGGAGCCCCGGGACGGAGAGCGTCACCGGCCCGAGGACCGTCCGCTCGGCGACCGCGACGAAGCGCGAGCCGCCCCGCTCGAGGACGAGGTCCCGCGCCGTGACGTCCGCCTGCGGCGTCAGTCCCCACGTCACGACGCGCCGCCGGATGAGCGGGCGGATCTCCTGGACGTTCGGGTCGTCGAGGCCGAGGAGGGCCGCGCCGAAGAACGGAACGCTGTGGGAGAACCGCGCGAACGCGTCCTGCAGGTCGGAGAGGTCGCGGTAGGTGTCGAGGTGCTCGAGGTCGATGTTCGTGACGACCGCGAGGAGAGGGCGGAGCTCGAGGAAGGAGCGGTCGAACTCGTCGGCCTCCGCCACGAGCCACTCGCCCCGGCCCAGCCGGGCGCTCCCGACGTCGCGCATCCGGCCCCCGACGATGATCGTCGGGTCGAGCCCGGCGGCGAGGAGGATCGCCCCCGTCATGGAGGTCGTCGTCGTCTTGCCGTGCGTCCCGGCGATGCCGATGCCCCGCTTGAACCGCATCACCTCGGCGAGCATCTCGGCACGCTTGATCACCGGGATCCCCGCCGCCCGGGCCGCCGAGACCTCGACGTTCTCCTCGGCGACCGCCGAGGAGTAGACGACGACGTCGGCGCCCGCGATGTACTCCGCCCGGTGGCCCTCGAAGACGGCGATGCCGAGGCCCGCGAGGCGGCGGGTCGTCTCGGACTCCTTCGCGTCGGAGCCCGTGACGCGGAGGCCGACCGTCCGGAGGAGCTCGGCGAGCCCGGACATCCCGATCCCGCCGATGCCGACGAAATGGATCTGCCGGACGCGGAGGAAGTTCATGCGGCTCTCCCCGCCGTCTCGAGGACGAGGTCCGCGAGGCGCGACGCGGCGTCCGGCACGGCCGCCCGCCGGGCCGCCTCGCCCATCGCGAGGAGCCTCGCGGGATCGGAGAGGAGGCCCGCGAGCGCCTCCGCGAGCCGCGGGACCGAGGCCTCGGCCTCCGTCACGACGACGGCCGCGCCCGCGCGCTCGAGCGCCCGCGCGTTGGCCTCCTGGTGGCCGTGCGTCGCCCCGGCGAACGGGACGAAGAGCG
>DAOMFB010000076.1:0-10033 GCA_035429585.1 Thermoanaerobaculia bacterium | reverse complement strand
GCCGGGCCCGGCGTGGTCCCTCCCGACGATGAAGTGGTTGGCGCCGTAGTTGCGCCGGATGATCGCGTGCCAGACGGCCTCGCGCGGCCCGGCGAGGCGCATCGCCAGCGGGAGAAGCGCGAGCATCGTGCGCGAGGGGTCGTAGTGCTTCTCGAGGAGCGCTTCGTAGACGCGGACGCGGGTGAAGTGGTCCACGTCCCCCGGCTTCGTCAGGCCCACGACGGGGTGGATCAGCAGCGTGCCGCCGCACTCCGCCGCGGCCCGCTTCGTCAGCTCCTCGTGGCTCCGGTGCATCGGGTTCCGCGTCTGGAAGGCGACCACGTTCGCGTTCCCCAGCGCGGCGAGGCGGGCCCTCACGCCGGCCGGCGGGAGGCGGAGCTCCTGGAAGTCGACGTGCTGCGGCAGGCGCAGGACATAGAGCGGGCCCGACACGCAGCGCGCGCCCCACCCCGCCATCTCGCGGACGAGGGGATGCGCCGGGTCCGCCTTGCCGAGCACGCAGGCCGCTTCGCGGCGCCGGTCCCATCCCCAGATCTCGCGGACGGTCAGAACGGCCAGGATCTCGTGCTTCGCGTCGCGGAGGGCGATCTCCCCGTCGAGCGAGAGCGGAAGGTCGTCCGGCACGGCGAGCGTGACCGGGATCGGCCAGAGCGTCCCGTCGGAGAGGCGCATCTCGGAGAGGACGCGGTCGTAGTCCGCCCGGCCGAGGAAAGTCGCGAGCGGCGAGAAGGCGCCCGTCGCGAGCAGCTCCAGGTCGTTCAGGTTCCGGGGCGTGAGCGTGAGCGACGGGAGGGCGCTGGCGCGGGCGAGGAGGGCCGGCCGCTCCGCCTCCGGGACGGTCAGGTCGACGAGCCTGCCGCCGAAGGGCGCAATGAGGTCGGCCATGACGGCGCGGATGATAGCGAAGCCCGATCTTCCTTCGCGGGCGTGACCGAAACGGAAACCGACCTCCTCCTCGCGGACGGGGCTGCGCTCACGGGCACGCCACCCTGGAGCCTGACCTGGTCCGACGGCGTTACGCAGTCAGGCCTCCTGACGAGCCCGTCGCCCGCGCCCGTCGTCACGACGGCGTGGGTGCGGGTTCCGACGAACGGCTGGACCGTGAGCGTCCCGCCGGTGGCGGGCCGTAGCTGGACCTGGAGCGTTTCCTCCAACGGGACGATCGCCTCGGGGCAGGGAACGAACAGCATCTTCGTCACACGGGCCGCGAGCGGGGCGATCGACATCTCGGTCGTCGAGACCGTCACGGCGACGGGCTGCTCGGGCACCGGGACGGCGCGCATCGGAGGCGTTCGAAGTCCCTACTGAAGACGCCAGGCCGACCGAGGGGCGGAAGCCTTCTGGCTCATTGACAATGGGTGGAGGGCTTCCTAGCGTGCCGGCAGGAGAGTCCTCAGATGTTTCTCCGGCACCTTCTGGCGCGCCGAGCCCACGCGCTGTTCGGCGTTCCGTTCGTCCTCTGCGGATCGCTTCTGTGGGCGCTCCCGTCGGCGTCGCAGACCTACACGGTGCTCCACCCGTTCAGGAGCCTGCTGGGGTTGCCGCCGTACCCCTCGGGCCTCGTCCAGGCGACCGACGGAAACTTCTATGGCGTGACCAGCCAGGGCGGAACGAACGGTCTCGGGAGTTTCTTCCGAATGACGCCGTCCGGGGCCTTCACGACGCTTCATTCCTTCCTGGGAATCGACGGCGCCGTCCCAACCGAAGTTCTCGTGCAGGGGACCGACGGGTACTTCTACGGGACGACGTCGGAAGGTGGCACGGGGGGATATGGCACGGTCTTCATGGCGACGGCGTCGGGGTCGGTGTCGACGCTCTACTCCTTCTCGGGAAGCGACGGCGAGCGACCCTACGCTCCCTTGGTGCGCGGGGACGACGGATCCTATTTCGGGACGACGTCCCACGGCGGCGCCAGCGGCAACGGCACGATCTTCAAAATCACGCCGGCGGGAACACTCACGACGCTTCATGATTTCTCGGGGAGCGAAGGGAAGTACCCATACGCAGGGCTCGTGAAGGGTACCGACGGGAACTACTATGGAACGGCATACTGGGGCGGGACATACGGCGGGGGCACGGTCTTCAGGATGATGCCGAACGGGGCGCTGACGGTGCTCCACTCGTTCTCCGGGAGCGACGGAAGATACCCCGAGGCCGGGTTGGTCCAGGGAACCGACGGGAACTTCTACGGGACGACGCCCTATGGTGGTGCGAGCGACAACGGCACCGTCTTCAGGATCACGCCGGCTGGTGCCCTGACGACGCTTCACGCACTTGCCTGGCTTGACGGTATCAACCCTCATGCGGCAATGGTGAAAGGGACCGACGGAAACTTCTACGGGACGACGTATGCGGGAGGGGCCGGCGGCGACGGTACGGTCTTCAAGATCACGCCAGGGGGTGCCTTCACGACGCATTACGCGTTCGCGGCGAGCGAGGGGAACTCCCCGAACGCAAGTCTCGTGCAGGCAACCGACGGGAACTTCTACGGAACGACGTCCTCCGGCGGCACGAGCACGACTGCCGGCACCATTTTCAGGATCACCTCGACAGGTACGCTCACGACGCTCTACACGTTCTCGGAAACGGGAGGGCGGGATCCGTATGCCGGGCTCGTGCAGGGAGAAGGCGGGGATTTCTACGGAACGACGAATCAGGGGGGGACGTTTGGCGTCGGCAGCGTTTTTCGGATCACTACGTCCGGGACTCTGACGACAATCTACTCGTTCTCGGAGACTGACGGAACGTTCCCGTCCGCTGGCCTCGTTCAGGGATCCGACGGGAGCTTTCTCGGAACGACGTCTCGAGGAGGCGCGAACACTTTCGGCACCGTCTTCAAGATCACACCGACGGGATCGTTGACGACGCTAGCGTCCTTTGATTGGAGCTCCGGGGCACAGCCGGAGGCGGGCCTCCTACGGGGAACTGACGGGAACTTCTATGGCACGACCTCCCGGGGCGGTGTCAGCGGGTACGGAACCGTCTTCCGGATCACCCCCGCCGGAGCGCTGACGTCGCTCTACTCGTTCCCCGAGCTTGGGGGAAATACTCCGGTCACCGGCCTCGTGGAGGGATCCGACGGGAACTTCTACGGCACGACGGACAACGGTCCACCCGGCGGCAGCGGCACGGTGTTCAGGATCACGCCGACCGGGACGCTGACGACCCTCCACGCCTTCGCGGGAAGCGACGGGGCCTATCCGCGGGGCGACCTCGTACGAGGAACCGACGGGAACTTCTACGGGACGACGTACCGGGGCGGAGGGACCGGCAACGGTACGGTCTTCAGGATTACCGCGGGCGGGGCGCTCACGACTCTTTACTCGTTCTCTGCAAGCGGGGGTCGGTGGCCCATGGCGGGCCTCACTCTCGGGACGGACGGGAACTTCTATGGAACGACCGGAAGCACGATCTTCAGGATCACGTCGACCGGGACGTTGACGACCCTCCACACGTTCTCGGGGAGCGACGGGAGTTCGCCGCGAGCCCCGCTCGCGCAAGGGACTGACGGGTACTTCTACGGAACGGCCGCCTCGGGTGGGCCGCTGCTGGGCGGGGTCGTTTTCCGTCTGACTCCCGGTAGCGGGCCAGCCCCCACTTTGACGAGCGTCTTCCCCGCAAGTGGGCCTGTAACGGGCGGAACGGTAGTCACCGTCTCAGGGGCAGACTTTCAGCCGGGTGCCGCCGTCAGCCTGGGCGGACTACCAGCCACGAGTGTCACTTTCTTTCCGCCCTCGACGCTTTATGCACTTTCGCCCCCCCACGCGACCGGGACCGTATCTGTCGCCGTGTCGAATCCGGACCTCCAGTCCGCGAGCCTTCCGGCGGCATTCAACTACACGTGCCCGCCCGCTCCGTTGCCTGTCATCACCACCGTCTGGATGCGCACGCCGACGTCGGGCTGGACGGCGAGCGTCCCATCTGTCGCGGGCCGGAGCTGGAGCTGGACTGTGACGAACGGGAAGCTCATGTCAGGACAAGGAACGAGCCAGATCTTCGTGACGCGGCTCGGATCCGGTGCCGTCGACATCTCGGTCGTCGAGACGGTCACGGCGACGGGCTGTACAGCGACTGCGACGGCCAAAGCCGGAGGCGTTCGCAGGCCCTACTGAAGACGCGGCGCCGGACCGTCGACGCCCGGGTCGTGGGCCGGGTCCGCCCCGGCCCCTCTCCGTTTGGCACAATGTCGCCGTGATGTCGCGCGTCCTGATCACGGGGATCACGGGGCAGGACGGGTCGTACCTGACCGAGTCGCACCTGGCGTCGGGGGACCACGTCTTCGGGATGGTCCGGCAGTCGAGCCTGCTCCAGCGGACGCGGCTCGACGTCCTCCCGGCCCTCCGGGCCGCGAAGGCCGAGGGGCGGCTGGAGCTTCACTACGCCGACCTCCAGGACACGAGCAGCCTCGTGGCTCTCGTCCGGAAGGTGAACCCCGACGTCATCTACCACCTCGCGGGGCAGAGCCACGTCGGGATCTCCTTCGACATGCCGGAGTACACGGCCGAGGCAACCGGGCTCGGGACGCTCCGCCTCCTCGAGGCCGTCCGGCAGGTGGCCCCCGAGTGCCGCTTCTTCTTCGCCGCCACGAGCGAGATCTTCGGCGAGCCCCTCGAGGCGCCGCAGACCGAAAAGACGCCGATGGCGCCGATCAACCCCTACGCCGCGGCGAAGGTCTACGCGCTCAACCTCGTCCGGATCTACCGGGGCGCGTACGGTCTCCACGCGTCGGCGGGGATCCTCTTCAACCACGAGAGCCCGCGGCGGGGCGAGAACTACGTCACGCGGAAGATCGCGCGCGCGGCCGCCCGGATCGCCCGCGGGCTCGAGAAGGAGCTCCACCTCGGGACGCTCGAGCCGCGGCGCGACTGGAGCTACGCCGTCGACACGGTGGAGGGGATCCGGAGGATCGTCTCGGCGGACCGGGGCGACGACTACGTCCTCGCCTCCGGCGTGACGCACTCGGTCCGCGACTTCTGCGAGGCGGCCTTCTCCCGCGTCGGCCTCGACTACCGGAAGCACGTCGTCCTCGACCCGCACTTCCGGCGCCCCCTCGACATCACCGAGACGCGGGGCGACGCCTCGAAGGCGCGGCGGGAGCTGGGGTGGGCGCCGAAGACGTCGTTCGAGGAGCTGGTCCGGATCATGGTCGACGCGGAGCTCGCGGCACTGGACCGGCCCGCGGAGAGCGTCTGACCCCGGCCCCGACCGTCATCGTCCCGGCCTTCCGCCGCCCCGAGGCGTCGCGGCGCTGCCTGGCGTCGCTCCGTTCGGCCGGGGCGGACCGGATCCTCCTCGTCGACGACGAGGGAAGCGCGTCGGGCGAGGAGCTGGCGCGGGAGTTCCCCGGCCTCGAGGTGATCCGGACCTCCGCTCCGGCCTGGTGGACGGGCTCGATCGTCCTCGGGGCGGAGCGGGCGCTCGAGCGGGGCGACCGGGCGGTCCTCTTCTTCAACCAGGACGTGACCTGCGCGACGGACTACTTCGACCGGCTGGGGGAGGTCGCGGCGCGCTTCCCCGGAGCGCTCGTCGGAAGCGCCGTTCTCTACGCGCACGAGCCGGAGAGGGTCTGGTCGGCCGGCGGGGCGGTCGAGTGGTGGAAGCGCGGGATCCGCGGCCTCCACCACGGGGAGGCCGCCGAGGCCCTGCCGGCGGAGCCTTTCGACGCGGACTGGCTCTTCGGGATGGGGACGTACGTCCCGTGCGAAGCGTTCCTGGAGGTCGGCCTGCCGGACGCCCGGCGGTTCCCGCAGGCGTGGGGCGACGTCGACTTCACGCTGCGGGCCCGGCGGGCGGGCTACCGGCTCGTGGTCGCCCCCGGAGCCCGTCTGTTCCACGAGGTGGGCGACTACGACCCGCGGGTGGCGGGCTCGCCGGACGCGCGGACGTACCTGTCGTGGCTCGGCGACCCGAAGCACAACCTGTCGCTCTCGGCGCACGCGACGATCTGGCGCCGGCACGGGCCGCGGTTCCTCTGGCCGCTCTCGCTCGCGCTCCGCGCGGCCGTCCTTCTCGCGAACTTCGTCCGGATCCGGCTCCGGTTCCCGCGAACGGCGCGATGAGCGACGCCCGGCTCCCGGCGATCTCCCTCGTCACGCCGTCCCTGAACCAGGGGAAGTTCCTCCGCGCCACGATCGAGAGCGTCCTTTCCCAGGAGTACGCGGCGCTCGACTACGCCGTCCAGGACGGCGGCTCGACGGACGAGACGCTGGCGATCCTCGGCGGGTACGAAGGGCGCGTGACGTGGGTCTCGGAGAAGGACCGCGGCCAGGCCGACGCCATCAACCGCGGCCTCCGCCGGGCGCGGGGGGAGGTGCTCGGCTACCTGAACAGCGACGACGTCCTCCGGCCCGGCGCCCTCCGCGCCGTCGGGGAAGCGTTCGCAGCGCATCCCGAGGTCCTCTTCGTCTGGGGGCGGGCGGCGTACGTGGACGGCGACGGGCGGCCGTTGGGCCCCTGCCTCGTCGACCCGGACGCGCTCCGGCGCCTCGACGAGTCGTGCTTCCTCTCGCAGCCGGCGGCCTTCTTCCGGCGGCGGGTCTGGGAGGAGGTCGGGGAGTTCGACGAGACGCTCCACCACGCGATGGACTACGACTACTGGCTCCGGATCGCCGCGCGCTTCGGCCCGGGGTGCGGCCTCTTCCTCGACCGGGAGCTGGCCGGCGCGCGGCTGCACGGCGAGGCCAAGACCGTCGCGGGGTGGGACCGCGCGCTCGACGAGATCTTCGACCTCGTCCGGCGCCGGGCGGGCACCGTGTCGCTCTGGTGGTGCGTGGCCAAGTGGGACCACCGGCTGGACGGGCGGAGCCAGGCGACCGAGCCGCACCGGGTCCCCTGGAGGGCCTATCCGGCGGCGCTCCTCGAGTTCCTCCGCCGGAACCCCCCGCGGCTCTGGCCGCGGGGGCTCCGGAGCGCGGCCCGGGGCCTCCGGAAGCGCCTCGGGGCGGGCGGGTGACGTCGCCGTCGGTGGCGCATAATTCGCGGCCCCGATGGACTCCATCGTCATCCGCGGCGCCCGCGAGCACAACCTCAAGAACGTCTCGCTCACGATCCCGCGAAACGCCCTCGTCGTCCTGACGGGCGTCTCGGGCTCCGGGAAGTCGTCGCTCGCCTTCGACACGCTCTTCGCCGAGGGGCAGCGGCGGTATGTGGAGTCGCTGTCGGCCTACGCCCGGCAGTTCCTCGAGCAGATGGAGAAGCCCGACGTCGACTCCATCGAGGGGCTCTCCCCGGCCATCTCCATCGAGCAGAAGACGACCTCGAAGAACCCGCGATCGACGGTCGGCACGGTCACGGAGATCTACGACTACCTCCGCCTCCTCTACGCCTCGATCGGGAAGCCCCACTGCCCGTCCTGCGGGCGGGAGATCTCGGCCCAGACGGTCCAGCAGATGACCGACCGCGTCCTCGCGATGCCGGAGGGGACGAGGTTCCTCGTCCTCGCCCCCTACGTCCGCGGCAAGAAGGGGGAGTACCGGCGGCAGATGGCCGAGATGGTCCGGCAGGGCTTCCTCCGCGCCCGGGTGGACGGGGCGATGGTCGACCTCGAGTCCCCGCCGGAGCTCGACAAGCAGAAGAAGCACACGATCGAGGTCGTGGTCGACCGGCTGACCGTGCGCCGGGACGACGACACGCGGCGGCGCCTCGCCGACTCGCTGGAGACCGCGACGAAGGTGGGCGGCGGGCTCGTGACGATCGCGGCCGTGAAGAGGGAGAACGCGCCGACCGAGGACGAGACCCTCTCGACGAGCTACGCCTGCCCCGACTGCGGGACGTCGCTGGCGGAGATCACGCCGCGCCTCTTCTCCTTCAACTCGCCCTTCGGGGCCTGCCCGGCCTGCAGCGGCCTCGGGGCGGTGAAGACGGCCGACCCCGAGCGGATCGTCCCCGACCCGGAGCTCTCGATCGCCGAGGGGGCCATCGCGCTCTTCAAGCCGGGCTCCTCGGCCTGGCGGCTCCGCCAGATCGAGCAGCTCGCGAAGGCGGCGAAGTTCCCGCTCGACGTGCCGTGGCGGAAGCTCCCGAAGGACGTGCGCGACCTGATCCTCCACGGCTCAGGGGACCGGGAGATCAAGTGGCGGTGGAAGTCGGAGAAGGGGCAGTACCAGTGGTCCTCCTCCTACAAGGGGCTGCTCGCGCTCGTCGAGGAGAAGTACCGGGAGGTGGAGAGCGACGACCTGCGCCTCGAGCTCGAGGCGTTCCTGTCGTCCACGCCCTGCGCCGACTGCGGCGGACGGCGCCTGAAGAAGGAGGCCCTCTCGGTCCTCGTCGCCGGGCGCTCGATCGACGAGCTCGCGAACCTGACGCTCGAGGACGCGAAGGAGTTCTTCGCGCGGTTCGCCCCGACGAAGCGGGAGGGGGAGATCGCCGGGAAGATCCTCAAGGAGATCGCCGACCGCCTCGGCTTCCTGAACGACGTCGGGATCGGCTACCTCTCGCTGGCGCGGGCCTCGGCGACCCTCTCGGGGGGTGAGGCGCAGCGGATCCGCCTCGCCACGCAGATCGGCTCGAAGCTGATGGGGGTCCTCTACGTCCTCGACGAGCCGTCCATCGGCCTGCACCCGAAAGACAACCGGAAGCTGATCGACACGCTCCGGGCCATGCGCGACCTCGGGAACACGGTCGTCGTCGTGGAGCACGACGAGGAGACGATCCGGTCGGCCGACCGCGTCGTCGACCTCGGGCCCGGCGCCGGGGTGCACGGCGGCGAGGTCGTGGGGGAGGGGAGCGCGGACGAGCTGGCGGCCTTCCCGCGGTCGCTGACGGGGAAGTACCTGGCCGGGACGCTCTCGATCGACGTGCCGGCCGCGCGCCGGACGGGGAGCGGGAAGAGCCTCGCCGTGGTCGGCGCGCGCGAGAACAACCTCAAGGGGATCACCGTCCGGTTCCCGCTCGGGGTCTTCTCGGCGGTGACGGGCGTCTCGGGCTCGGGGAAGTCGACGCTCGTCAACGACATCCTCTTCCGGGCCGCCGCGCGCGCCTTCCACGACTCCACGGAGAAGCCCGGGGCCCACACCCGGATCGACGGCCTGGCCCACCTCGACAAGGTGATCGACATCGACCAGTCGCCCATCGGACGGACGCCGCGCTCGAACCCGGCGACCTACGCGAACCTGATGACGCCGATCCGGGACCTGATGGCGCAGGTCCCCGAGGCGCGGATGCGGGGCTACGGCGCGGGGCGCTTCTCGTTCAACGTCAAGGGGGGGCGGTGCGAGGCGTGCGGCGGCGGTGGGCAGACGGCCATCGAGATGCACTTCCTCCCCGACATCTACGTCACGTGCGACGTCTGCGGCGGCAAGCGGTACAACCGCGAGACGCTCGAGGTCCGGTACAAGGGGCTGAACATCGCGGACGTCCTCGCCCTCACGGCCGAGCAGGCCGCCGAGGTCTTCGCGAACGTCCCGCCGATCCGGGGCATCGTCGAGACGCTGAACGAGGTCGGGCTCGGCTACATCCACCTCGGCCAGCCCGCCACGACGCTCTCCGGCGGCGAGGCGCAGCGCGTGAAGCTGGCGCGCGAGCTGGCCCGGCGGGCCACGGGGCGGACCCTCTACATCCTCGACGAGCCGACGACGGGGCTCCACTTCGACGACGTGAAGAAGCTCCTCGCCGTGCTGCACGCCCTCGTCGACCGGGGCAACACGGTCATCGTCATCGAGCACAACCTCGACGTCGTGAAGACGGCCGACTGGGTCGTGGACCTCGGTCCCGAGGGGGGCGCCCGGGGCGGCGAGGTGATCGCCGAGGGGACGCCGGAGGCCGTGGCGTCGTCCGCGGGCTCGGCGACGGGGCGCTTCCTCCGCGACGCGCTCGGCGGGCGGCCGCGTCGGCGCTGACCCCGCGCGGAGCCCGCCTCGACTAGAATTCAGAATTCGCTGTGCTGACGGGCTTTAACACCGACATCAAGCACGCCGAGCGCGTTTACCACGTGCAGACGGAGGATCGGGGTCCGTCCAACCCCGTCGTGGAGTCGCTCGTGTACGTCGGCGGGGAGATCCTCCTCTCGAAGAAGAGCCCGTACGCCGAGCACGTC
>DAOMFB010000075.1:0-10065 GCA_035429585.1 Thermoanaerobaculia bacterium | reverse complement strand
ACTCGCGCGGCTCGAGCAGGGCGCGGTTCAGCTCCTCCGCCACGCGCCGCACGTCGGACTGTCGCCGCAGCTCGGTCCGCAGCGCCGTGCGGAAGGTGGCCATGACGAGGGCGGCGGGGATCCCCTTGCCGGAGACGTCCGCGATCGCGAGGCCGAGGCCGCCGCCCGCGAGCGGCAGGTAGTCGAAGTAGTCGCCCCCGATCTCCGAGCTCGGCAGGCTCGTCCCCGCGAGGTCCCAGCCGTGCAGCCTCGGAGGGGCGGGGGGCAGGAGCCGTGCCTGCACCTCCTGGGCGAGGCGCAGCTGGCCCTCGACCTCGCGCACGGCCAGGAGGCGCCGGTGGAGCATCGCCCGCTCGATGGCGATCGCCGCCGCCTCGGCGAAGAAGTCGAGCGGGGCGAGGTCGGCCTCGCCGTACGCCGCGGGCGCGTCGCTCTCGACGTTCAGGGCTCCGATGGTCCTGCCGTCGAGGGCGATCGGGACCGCCGCCTCGGCCGCCGTCGCCCGCCGCCCGACGACGTAGCGCGGGTCGCGCCGGACGTCGGGGGCAACGACGGCCTCGCCCGTGCGGATGACGTGGCCGATGATGCCGCGGCCGAGGTCGAGCATCGGGTCGGTCTCCCCGGGGCTGCCGTCGAAGCCGCGCTCGGCGACGCCGGCGATGAGGGCACCGCGCCGGCCCGTGGTCGCTCCGACGTCCTCGTTCAGCACGAAGATCCCGGCCGCGTCGAACGAGACGACGGCCGCGAGCGCGTCGAGGAGCCGGTCGAGAACCTCCGCGAGTTCGAGCGTGCCCCGGGTGCGATGGGCGATCTCGAGCAGGAGCCGGACCTTCGTCTCGGCATCGAGCCGCGGCCGTGCGCGGTCGGGCGCTCCGTCCATCGGGCCTCCCGCCGACGAGGATACGCGCGCCCGGACGGCCCTTCGCGGGAGCCCGGCTCGGCGGCGCTTCAGCGTGGAAGGTCAGGAGGCAGGGAAGTGGTCGGGACGGCGGGATTCGAACCCGCGACCCCTTGAACCCCATCGGCGCCTCCTGTCTGCGGACAGCCGCAACTAGCCTTATATCATAAGTTTACGTTGGCACGATTCTTTCCAAGGGTATCTAGGGACAGCGTGGGACAACGAAATTAGATACCCTCGTCGGTGCGGCCTCTTCGGAGTGAAGGGCCCGAGCATGCTATCTTCCCCGGCGGTGTTGCGAAGGCTTCTCCTCGTCCTCTGTTCCGTCGTCCTCCTCCAGGAGACGAACCTCGGCTCCCTCCTCATAGGGGCCGAGTGCTTCGAAACGTGCCCGGAGGACACCTCCCCCGGCCATTGCACACCGATCTGCGCGACCTGCGCCTGTGGCACCCACGCGAGCCCGCTCTCGCCCCGCCCCGTCAAGGTGGCAGCGCCGGTCTCTCGCGTGAGCCGACCTTTCTGCGAGGCTGTGGTCCCGCCCGCAGACTGTGCCGTCGAAGATATCCTCCACGTCCCCAAAGCTCTCTCAGCGTAGAAGAGTCCGAGGGCAAGAGGCGTCCGTCGCAGGCTGATCGGCCCGCGCACGTCAAACGCACCTTCGGCTCTCGTCGCTCACGGCGGCCATGCCCAGGCGGGCTCGCCGCCGAGCGATGGCGCACCTAGCCACGAGCCGTTCTCACACCCGCCCGAAGACCGGGCAGGCGAGCCAGACGGCCGTGGCCGGGACTCCTCGACCACCACGCCAGGAGAGAGAGATGGGCTCACGAAGAACGCATCGCAGACTAATCGTACTCGCCGCCTTGTATGTGGCCTTTTCGGCCCGCGGTGACGACGGCCTCCGGATCGAGGAATTCGTCCAGACCGTCATTCGCGCGCACCCGACGACCGGCGCGGCCCAGGCCCTCGATGCCACGGCCGCCGCTCAGAGCCGCGCCGCGCGACTCCTTCCAGATCCAGCGCTGGAGCTGACCCTCGGCCGAGGGCGGCCATCCGACGGCTCGGGGCCCAGCAAGACGGAAACGGGCCTCGCCGTCTCGCAGGTCATCCCGTGGTTCCCCGCTCGCTCGGCGACGATCGACGCAGCCGACCGCGAAGCGGACGTTCTGCGTGCCGACGCGACGGCGGCTCGCTGGGCGCTCGAGCTCGACGCTCGACTCGCGTTCTACCGGCTCCTCCAGGCACGGGTGCTCCTCGACATCGCTCGCACCACCGACGCCGACGCCCGCTCCCTCCTCGACCTCGTGACGCGGCGGGCGAGCCTCGGCGAGACGCGAGAGGTCGACCGGATCAAGGCGCGAGTCGAGTGGCTCAAGCAGGAGCGAGAGATGCGCGTGGCCGAGCGGGAGGCCACGGCGGCTGAAGGTGCTCTCCGGACCCTCGCAGTCTCCCCGCTTCCGACACCGCTCCACCTGAGCGGCGAGCTCCCGCGGCCGTCCGACGGAGCTAGCGCTCTTCGGGACGCGGCACCTGACCGCCTCGATCAGAGCCCGGCCCTCCTCCGCGCCCGTGCCGAGGCCGCTCGTGCATCTGCCGTGCTCGCAAGCACTCGCAGGTCTCGAGTACCCGACCTCGGTCTGAGCCTCTTCGGTCAGCGAGAGCTTGATCGTGAGGCGTGGGGAGCCTCGCTCGGCGTCATCCTCCCGCTCTGGAACGCTCGGCGGGGCGACATCGCCCGGGCGGACGCCGAGGCGAGGCTCACCAGCGCCGAAGCGTCGAACGCCCGGCTCTCTCTCCTCATAGAGCTCGAGACTCGCCGGCGAGACGTCGAGACCGCAGCCAGCCAGGTCACGACGCTCTCCACCGAGCTCCTCCCCTCCGCGGCCGAGAGCGTCCGATTGGCGCGGCTCCTCTTCGAAGAGGGCGAGACTTCGCTCCTCGACCTCCTCGACGCCCAGCGGACCGTCCGAGACGCCCAGCGCGAGGAGACCCGGGCTCGATACGAGCTCGCCAGTGCGCTCGCCAGCCTCAGCCGCCTTCTCGGCCCCCAGACACCCTCCGGGAGATAGAGATGACCACGAATCACACCGTTCGAATCGCGGTTCCCCTCCTCCTGCTCCTTGGCTCCGGCTGCGGCCAGCGCCACGAACCCTCCAAACCGCCGATGGAGAAGGATGCTCAGGGCACCGCCAAGCCGGAGGCCTCGGCGACTCCCACGAGCGTGAAGCTCACGGCGGCCGCGATCGCGGAGGCTGGAATCGCCACCTGGAAGGTCCAGGTGGTCGACCTCTCTCACCTCCTCTCTCTCAATGGGAGTGTCGGCTATGACGAGAACCGCCTGCTCCAGGTCGCCGCGAACGTCAAGGGGCGGGTGGTCTCCACCCCGGTGGACCTCGGCGCGCACGTGCAACATGGTGATTCGCTCCTCGTCATCGAGAGCGTCGATCTCGGCCGCGCTCGGGAGGAGTTTGTGAAGGAGCTGTCGGCCTTCAACGTCGCCGCTCGAGCCTATGAGCGGTCGAAGAAGCTCGTCGAGGCCAACGCGATCAGCGCGGGCGAGTTCCAGGCCCGCGAGGGGGACTTCCTCGCGAAGAAGGCCGCCGTCACCTCCGCGGAGCGGACGCTCCACCTCCTCGGAGACGGCGAGGAGACGGTCGCCCGGCTGCGCGCGAACGCCGCGTCCGACTCCCACTCCGCGGCGGACGGGGCGACGTTCACTCTCCGCGCGCCGTTCGCGGGTCGGGTCATCGACCGCAAGGTGACCCCGGGAGCCCTCTTCGAGGCGCTCCAGCCGCTGCTCACGCTCGCGGACCTCCGGTCGGTGTGGGTCTTCCTGAACGTCTACGAGAAGGACCTCGCTCTCCTGCACGAAGGCCTCCCGGTGGCGATCCGGACCGAGGCGTTCCCGCAGGAGACGTTCCGCGGCCGCGTCGACTTCCTCGGCGGCGTCGTCGACAAGGAGACCCGGACGGTCCGGGTTCGGGCGACCGTGGACAACCCGAGAGAGAGGCTCCGTCCGGGGCTTTTCGTCACGGCCCAGGTCGATGTCCCGAAGCCGAAGAGCGAGGCGCATCCGATCGTCGCGGTTCCGCAGTCGGCCATCCAGACGCTCGAGGGACGGACGAACGTCTTCGTCCAGACGGCCCCTGGCGTGTTCGACCGCCACTTGGTGGAGCTCGGGCATAGCTTCGAGGGGTTCACGGAGATCCTCGCTGGAGTGAAGGCCGGCGACGTCGTCGTCACCGAGGGGAGCTTCGTCCTCAAGTCGGAGTTCGCGAAGGCCTCCCTCGTGGAGAGCGACTGAGATGCTCCGGCGCCTCGTCGACTTCAGTCTCGCGAACCGGGCGCTCGTCCTGATCGGCGCCGTCCTCCTCGTCGCCCTCGGGGGATACGCGCTGACGCAGCTCCCGATCGACGCCGTCCCCGACATCACGAACGTCCAGGTCCAAGTCCTCACCAAGGCACCGGCCCTCGGACCGGTCGAGATGGAGCAGTTCATCACTTACCCGGTCGAGGCCGCGATGAACGGCCTGCCGAGGTTGCGCGAGATCCGGTCCATCTCGCGCTACGGCCTATCTGCCGTTACGGTCGTATTCGAGGACGGCGTGGATGTCTACTTCGCCCGGCAGCTCGTCGCCGAGCGGCTCGTGCAGGCCCGCGAGGCGATCCCGCCCGGCCTCGGCAACCCCGAGATGGGGCCGGTCACGACTGGCCTCGGCGACGTCTTCCAGTTCACCGTCGAGGGCGAGGGGGTCTCCGCGATGGAGCGGCGGACGATCCTCGACTGGATGATCGCGCCGCGCCTCCGCGCCGTCCCCGGCGTGACGGAGGTGAACACGTGGGGCGGCCTCCCCAAGCAGTACCAGGTCGTCGTCGATCCGGCGAAGCTCCAGTCGCACGGACTCCCGCTCAAGACGGTCTTCGAAGCCGTCGAGCGGGGAAGCTCGAATGCGGGCGGCGGCTACATCGAGCACAACCGTGAGCAGTACATCGTCCGCGGGGAGGGCCTCGTCGGCTCTCCCGAGGACATCGAGAAGATCGTCCTGAAGGCCGACGCCGGCGGGACGCCGGTCACGGTCGGTAACGTCGCCCAGGTCCGCGAGGGTTCGATGCTCCGGATCGGCGTCGCCACCGCCGACGGGCACGGCGAGACGGTCATCGGCCTCGTCCAGATGCTCGCCGGCGAGAACGCGCTGCAGGTCGCGACGCGAGCGCGGGAGGCCGTCGAGGAGCTCCAGCCGACCCTCCCGAAGGGGGTCCGCATCGTCCCTTACTACGACCGGGCGAATTTCGTGAGGCGTGTCATCCGCACGGTCGAGAAGAACCTCCTCGAAGGGAGCGTCCTCGTCGTCGCGGTTCTCCTCCTCTTCCTCGGGAACGTCCGCGCCGGCCTCATCGTCGCCTCGGCGATCCCCCTGTCGATGCTCCTCGCCTTCACCGGGATGGTCGAGGGGCGTATCTCCGCGAACCTAATGAGCCTCGGCGCCATCGACTTCGGTCTCATCGTCGACGGCGCCGTCGTCCTCGTCGAGAACGTCGTTCGGAGACTCTCGGAGCCCGAGGGGAAGGAGAAGACCGTAAGGCAGCTGACGGCCGAGGCCGCTCACGAGGTCGTCCGGCCGATCGCCTTCGGCGTCGGCATCATCGTCCTCGTTTACCTCCCGATCCTCAGCCTCGGCGGCATCGAGGGGAAGATGTTCAAGCCGATGGCCTTCACGGTCGTTTTCGCGCTCGCCGGCTCCCTGCTTCTCACGCTCACGCTCACGCCGGTCCTCGCCTCACTCCTCTTGAAGAAGACGGGACACGAGCACGAGCCGCGATTCGTCGGAGCCCTCCGCGGCTGGCACGAGCGGGGCCTGGAGGCCTGCTTCCGGCGGCGCGGGACCGTGGTCGCCGTCGCCGTCGTCTTCGTCGCGGCTGGGGCAATCGTCGCGACGCGCCTCGGCGGCGAATTCATACCGCGGCTCGACGAGGGGGACCTCTCCATCAGCGCCATCCGCCCGCCGTCGGTGGGGATCTCCGAGGTCGCGGCCAGCACCGGCCGGATCGAGCGCGTCCTGAGGCGGTTCCCCGAGGTCGTCACCGTCGTCAGCCGGTCGGGGAGCCCCGAGCTCGCGACCGACGTCATGGGAATCGAGCTCGGCGACGTCTTCGTCATCCTCAAGCCGAAGGAAGAGTGGACCACCGCTCGGACGAAGGGGAAGCTCGTCGAGAAGATGCAGGAGGCGCTCGACGAGTCGGTCCCGGGCGTCGGCTTCTCGTTCCTGCAGCCAATCGAGATGCGCTTCAACGAGCTCATCGCGGGGGTCAGGTCCGACATCGGGATCAAGCTCTTCGGCGACGACCTCGAAACGCTCCGGAAGAGCGGCGAGGAGATCGCGCGCGTGGTCGCGCGCGTCCCGGGAGCGGCAGACGTCAAGGCCGAGCAGACGGCTGGCCTCCCCGTCGTCCGCGTCAAGGTCGACCGCAACCGCTGCGCCCGCTACGGGATCTCCGTCGCTGACGTCCTCGACACCGTCGAGGCCTCCCGCGCCGGGAAGGTCGTCGGGACGGTCTTCGAGGGGCAAAGGCGGTTCTCGCTCGCCGTACGATTCCCCGACGACACCGCCCGCTCCGTCGAGGCGCTCGGAAACGCTCCCGTCGCCTCGCCGGGTGGTGCGCTCGTGCCGCTCGCACAGCTCGCCGACATCGCCCTCGACACCGGGCCCGCGCAGATCTCGCGCGAAGCCGTCCGCCGGAGAATCGTCGTCGAGGCGAACGTCCGAGGGCGCGACGTCGCCTCGTTCGTCGCGGAGGCGAGAAAGGCGATCGCGGGCGAGGTGAAGCTCCCTCCCGGGTACTACATCCGATGGGGTGGGCAGTTCGAGAACCTCGAGGCGGCGAGCCGGCGCCTCTCCGTCGTTGTCCCCCTCGCCCTCGCCCTCATCTTCGCGATGCTCTTCTTCACGTTCGGGTCGATGAAGCCGGCGTGGCTCATCTTCCTCAACGTGCCCTTCGCGGCGACGGGGGGCGTCTTCGCCCTAGCGCTTCGGGGCCTCCCGTTCTCGATCTCGGCCGGCGTCGGGTTCATCGCCCTGTTCGGTGTGGCAGTCCTCAACGGCGTCGTCCTGATGACCCAGATCCGCGACCTGGAGGAGCGGACCTCCCTCGACGTCCGCGACGTCCTGCGCCGGGCCTGCGCTCTGAGGATGAGGCCGGTCCTGATGACGGCGCTCGTCGCCTCGCTGGGCTTCGTGCCGATGGCCCTCGCCACCGGCTCGGGGGCCGAGGTCCAGCGTCCCCTCGCCACGGTCGTCATCGGCGGCCTCGTCACGTCCACGATCCTGACGCTCTTCATCTTCCCAACGGTCTACAGCTTCTTCAGCCGTCCCGGACATGACGCAGCACAGGAGGCGTGACATGAACTCGGTCGCCCTCAACTCGATCGTAGCTTTCATCCAGCCGTTCCAGCTCGAGCAGGTCGTCGATGGCCTGCGGCAGCTCCCGAACTTCCCGGGCATGAGCGTGTCCGAGGCTCAGGGCTTCGGCCGCCACAGTGCGCACCCACCTCGCGCGGGCGAGCGCAGCGAGGTCGAGCCCTTTCGCCCGGCGGTGCGCATAGAGATCATCTGCCGAGACGTGGAGCTCACGGGCATCGTCGATACGTTGCGCGCGACCGCGCACACTGGTAACCCGGGAGACGGGATGATCTTCATCTCGACCGTCGCCTGGGCTGTCCGGATCCGCACCGGAGAGGAGGGTTCCTCCGCGCTCCTCTGCAGACACTCTCCTCTCGATCCTCATGTCTAATACCACCGCGCTCGCCCCCCTTTCGTTCTGGAAGGCACCGACCTCCCGGCGAGTCCTCGCGGGCGGAGTTCTCCTCGGGTTCGCGCTCCTCGTCGAGCACCTCGGGGGCGGGCATCGCTGGGCCATCCCGCTCTATGTCGCGTCGATGGCGTTCGCGGGCCTGGATTGGGCCAAGGAGGGGTGGGAGGAGCTCACCCACTGCCGCGAGATCGGGATCGAGGCGCTGATGGCGGCAGCTGCCTTCGGGGCATCTGCGCTCGGCCTGTGGGACGAAGCGGCGTCGCTCGTCTTCCTTTACGGCCTGGCCGAGGCGGTCGAGCGCCTCACCTACGAACGCACGCGCAGGTCCATTGAGAGACTCCTCGACCTCGTCCCTCCCGAGGCCCGCGTGGTCCGCGGAGAAGCCGAGGTGACCGTGCTGGCCCGAGACCTCATTCGAGATGACCGGGTCCGTGTCCTTCCGGGAGAGGCGATCCCGACAGACGGGGTGGTCGAGGACGGTACGTCGGCGGTGGATGAGTCGAGCCTCACGGGAGAGGCACTGCCGGTCGAGAAGCGGCCTGGCGACCGCGTCTTCGCAGGGACGATCAACCAGGCGGGGAGTCTCGTCTTCCGGGCGACAGCCGCCTACGGTGAGAACGCCCTGAGCCGCCTCGTGCGGCTCGTCGAGACGGCCCAGAAGGAGAAGGGGCGCAGCCAGCAGCTCGTCGAGCGCTTCACCGAGATCTACGCCCCCGCCGTCCTCGCGGCGGCCGTCCTGTTCCTCTTCGTTCCCCTCGTCACGGGCGGCTCCTTCGCCGACTGGGCCCGCCGCTCGGTCGTCCTCCTCGTCGCCGCAGCGCCCTGTGCACTCGCGATGTCGACGCCGGTCGCATTCGCCGCCGGAATCTCCGTCGCGGGCCGGCACGGGATCCTCGTCAAGGGGGGCCGTTCGCTGGAGGTGCTCGGCCGCGCGAGGACGATCGCCTTCGACAAGACGGGCACGCTGACCCGGGGCCGGCCGGAGGTCGTCGTCGTCGAAGCGACGGACGGAACAACGCCTGATTCGCTCCTCGAGGTGGCGTCCTCTCTCGAGGCTCGTTCCGAACACCCGCTCGCCGCCTCCGTCGTCCGGGCCGCGGTCGCGCGCGGCATCGCGCCGTCGTCCGACGTCGCATCCTTCCGCGCGCTCCCCGGGGCCGGCGTCGAGGGGTCGGTCCGGGGCCTCCCGTCCAAAGTCCTCCGGCCGGACGCCCTTGGAAATCCGTTCGGGAGGCTCGGGCGGAGGATCGAGGAGCTGGAGGCCCAGGGGACGACGACGGCCATCGTCCTCACCGAGGACCGTCCCCTCGGCCTACTCGGCTTCCGCGACGAGCCGCGGCCCGAGGTCGCCGAGCTCCTCCCCAGGCTCCGCGCCGCCGGCCTCGAGAGACTCGTCGTCCTTTCCGGGGACCGGCCCGTCGTCGCCGCCTCGGTCGCGCGGACGCTCGGTCTCGCCGAGGTGCGAGGCGGCCTGCGTCCCGAGGAGAAGGTCGCTGCCGTCCGCGCCCTCTCGTCGGAGTCGGGACCGGTTGCGATGGTCGGGGACGGCATCAACGATGCCCCCGCTCTGGCCGCCGCGGACGTCGGCATCGCGATGGGCGCCCTCGGCAGTGACGCGTCCATCGAGGCAGCCGATGTCGCCCTCATGGCCGACAGCCTCGAGCACCTCGACGAGGCGTTCCTCATCGGCCGGAAGGTCCGCCTTCTCGTCCGGCAGAACGTCATCTTCTCGATCGTCCTCCTCGCGGTCATGATCCCCGCTGCCCTCTCCGGCCTCATCGGCATCACCGCGACGGTCTTCCTCCACGAGGGAGCTGAGCTCCTTGCCGTCGCGAACGGCCTTCGCGCCAGAGGCGCCGGTCGAGAGCACGAGGGCGCGACTTCAGGCTAAGACGACGCCGAGGCGCCGAAGCGTCCGGGAATCACACTTCCGTGGAGTTCGACGGAGTGCAAGAGCAGCGCTGACACGACGCATACCGTCCTCCCATCGAAAGGAGGACGGCATGCACACCCTCACCATCTCGATCCAGGGCGCCGCGAACGACTCGACGAGCGTCGAGCTCCCCGACGACCAGGCGCTCCCCGTCTACGTGAAGCTGAAGGAGGTCGTCGCCGGGACCCGGGCGGCCCGGCGGTCCAGCCGGAGGGAGACCGGCGCCGCGTCTGAGGGCGGCGCGGCCGACGCAGGGAAGAACGGGACCGCCGACTTGTCGGCCGACCTCGACCACTGAGGCGCTGGTGATTTCCCTCCTCATCGCGGGGGCCTGCGTCGCCTTCGTCCTGTCGCTGCCTATCTCGAAGACAGGGGCGGGGCAGACGCTCCGGAGGTGGGCCGGCGTGCTCTTCCTCCTGGCGCTGGC
>DAOMFB010000074.1:0-10069 GCA_035429585.1 Thermoanaerobaculia bacterium | reverse complement strand
GCCTCGCGCACCGGATCCGCAACCCGCTGTCGGCCATCAAGGGAACGGCGCAGCTGATGGCCGACGAGCCGGCGTCCCCGGTGGGCGTGCGTGCCGCCCGGATCGTGGAGGCGAGCGACCGGATCGACGGAATGCTCGCGCAGCTCCTCCGCTTCGCCCGGCCCCCCGAACCGGTCCCGGCCCCGTTCGATCTCGCCGCCCTCGCCCGCGAGGTCGCGGCGGACGCCGGCGGCGTCCCGGTCGAAGGCTCGCCCCCGCCCGGTGGGCGACGCCGGGCACGTGCGCGAGATCCTCGAGGAGCTGATCGCCAACGCGCGGGCGCACGACGCGTCCGGAGAGGTGCGGCTCGCCGTCCGTCGGGAGGGGGAGAGAAGCCTGGCGGAGGTCCTCGACCGCGGGCCGGGGCTCTCGGTCGACCCGGAGAAGGCCTTCGATCCGTACGTCACGACGCGACCGGGCGGGACGGGCCTCGGCCTCCCGATCGTCCGCGCCCTCGCGCGCGCCGCGGGCGGCGACGTGACCCTCGCCGCGCGGGAAGGGGGCGGGTGCGTGGCCCGCCTGGCGCTCCCGGCGGGGAAGGGTTGAGATGGCGAGGGTCCTCGTGGCCGACGACGATCCGTCCTTCCGGGCGCTCCTCAGGGACGTCCTCGAAGGGGCGGGTCACGCCGTCACCGAGGCCCGCGACGGCGAGGAGGCGCTCCTCTTCCTCCGCCGGGAGACCTTCCAGCTCGTCCTCGCCGACCAGCGGATGCCGAAGCTGGACGGCCTCGCTCTTCTCCGGAAGGGGCGTTCCGAGGTCCCCGCCCTTCCGCCGTTCGTCCTCCTGACGGCTTTCGGCACGATCCCCGAGGCCGTGGAGGCCGTGAGGCTCGGCGCGGCGGACTACCTCACGAAGCCTCTCGAGTCGCCGCGGGCGCTCCTCGCGCTCGCGGGCCGCCTCCTGGCCCCGGAAGCGGGTGAACCGGAGCTCGTGACGGGAGACCCGCGGATGCGGGAGCTGCTGGAGCTCGTCGACCGGGTGGCGGCGGCGGACGTCCCCGTGCTCGTCCTCGGAGAGTCGGGGACGGGCAAGGAGCTGGTCGCCCGGCGCGTGCACGCCCGCTCGCGCCGCGCCACGGGGCCGTTCGTCGCCGTCAACGCCGCGGCCTTTCCCGAGACGCTGGCCGACAGCGAACTCTTCGGTCACGAGAAGGGAGCCTTCACGGGCGCCGACCGGGCGCGCGCGGGGAGGTTCGAGGAGGCGTCCGGCGGCACCCTCTTCCTCGACGAGGTGGGCGAGCTGACCCCCGCGCTCCAGGCCAAGCTCCTCCGGGTCCTCGAAGAGCGGATCGTCCGGCGCGTCGGGAGCGAGCGAGACGTCCCGGTGGACGTGCGGGTCCTCGCCGCGACGAACCGGGACCTCGCGCGCGAGGCCGAGTCGGGGAGCTTTCGCCGGGACCTCTACTTCCGGCTCGCCGTCGTGCCGGTGGTGCTGCCGCCGCTCCGAGACCGGCCCGGGGACGTGGAGCGCCTCTCCCGCCACTTCGTCGCCCGGCTCGCCGCGCGGCACCGGGTGCCGGCGCCCGAGCTGACCGAGGCCGCCCTCGCGGCGCTCGAGGCCCATCCCTGGCCGGGAAACGTCCGGGAACTCCGGAACACCCTCGAGAGCGCCGTCGTGATCCGCGCCGGCCAGCCGATTCGCCCCGAGGACCTCCGGCTCGCGCCGCCGCCGGCAGGCCTCTCCGCTTCCGCGCTGGACGAGGAGACCCGGAGCCGCGAGGCGACCCTCGAGGCCCTTCGTCGGGGCGGCGGAAACCGGGAGGAGGCGGCACGGCTTCTCGGCATCTCCGTCCGGACGCTCTACTACCGCCTCCGTCGCTGGGGCCTGAACTGAAATCCGGCTGCAGGGGCTGCGCGCCGGCTGCAGGTTCTGCAGCCGGTTCGGGTTCGGCGCTCGTCCGGTTGGCCGGGAAAGGCGGCGGGCGGAATCACTTGCCCGGCGGGACCGTTCCTGGCCCGGGACGTGCGACGACGAGGTGCATGAAGGAGGTCACCATGAAGAAGACCCTCACGACCCTCACCGTTCTGCTCGTCACGATCACGCTCGGCGGCACGCTGGCTGCCCAGCAGGGCCCCGGCACCGGCCGAGGGGCCGCGAGCGGAACGGGTCCGCAGGTGGATTCCACGAAGGTCACGAGCGTCGCCGGCGACGTCATCCGGTTCACCGGCGGGCCCGGGCAGGGGATGCCCACCCTCGTCCTGAACGTGGGCGGGCAGGAGCAGTCGTTCGTCCTCGGCTCGTACCGCTATCTGGCGGCCCAGAAGTTCGCCCCGGCCGCCGGCGACCGCCTCCAGCTGACCCTCTGGGCCTGTGCGTCCTGCCCGCAGGGGAGCGTCGTGGCCGAGATCCAGAACGTCCGGACGAGCGAGGTCCTGAAGCTCCGGGCGGCCGACGGCTCGCCCCTCTTCGCCGGGCCGCAGGGCGGCCGCGGGATGCGCGGGGCGGGGGGGCACGGCCTGCACGACGGCACGGGCCCGAACGCCAGCTGCCCGAACGCGAACGGCCCGAACCCGGACTGCCCGTACGGGCCCAGGGGCTGACGCCCTCTCCGGGAATCCGGTGGCGCAGGCCCGGGGGGGCTCCACGTCCCCCCGGGTTTTCCTCATTCCGCGGTTAACATCCGGCGCCGTGCCGCGGATTCACGTCCTTCCCGACGTCCTGGTGAACCAGATCGCCGCGGGCGAGGTGGTGGAGCGGCCTTCTTCGGTCGTCAAGGAGCTGGTCGAGAACGCCCTCGACGCCGGGGCGACGCGGGTCACGGTCGACGTGGAGGGGGGCGGCGCCGCCCGGATCGAGGTCGCCGACGACGGGTCCGGGATGGGGCCGGAGGACGCGCGCCTCGCGCTGGAGCGCCACGCCACGTCGAAGATCTCCGGGGCCGACGACCTCGCCCGGATCGGGACCCTCGGCTTCCGGGGCGAGGCGCTTCCCTCCATCGCGTCCGTGTCGCGGCTCGTCCTCTCGACCTCGCCCGACGGCTCCGGGCTCGGCACGGAGGTGGTCTGCGACGCCGGCGCGCCACCGGTCGTCCGCCCGGCGCGCCAGACGAAGGGGACGCGCGTCGTCGTGGAGAACCTCTTCGCGAACGTCCCGGCCCGCCGGAAGTTCCTCAAGAGCGCCGACGCCGAGCTGCGCGCCATCGTCCGGACCTTCACGGCGCTCTCCCTCGCGCGTCCCGCCGTCGCGTTCGTCCTCCGGTCCGGGCCGAGGCTCCTCCTCGATCTCCCGGCCGCCGCCGACGCCCTCGGGCGGTTCCGCGACGTGCTCGGCGGGGCGTTCGAGGGGACGCTCGTCCCCGTCTCGTTCGCCCACCGGGGACTTCAGCTCTCGGGGGCCGTCACGCCCCCCCGGACGACCTTCCCGTCGAAGACCCAGCAGTGGCTCTTCGTGAACGGCCGGGCGGTGAAGGACGCGACGGCCTCCCACGCGGCGCAGCTCGCGGCGCGCGAGACGCTCCGGACCGACCGGCACCCGGCCTTCGCCCTCTTCGTCGCCTGCGCCCCCGACGCCTGCGACGTGAACGTCCATCCCCAGAAGCTGGAGGTCCGGTTCCGCGACCCGAGCGCCGTCCATTCGCTGGTCCACCGCGGCCTCCTCGTCGCCCTCGGCGGGGCGGGCGGAGCCACCGGGGTGGAGGCGGAGGCGCTCGTCGCTCCGGCGCCGTGGGCCCTCCGCCGCGCGGGGCCCGCCGTCCGGTCCGCCGCCTCGATGGCCGAGACGCTCGAAGCCTGGGGCGGGGCGCTCGCGCCGACGGCCGCGGCCGACGTCGCCCGCTCGGCCTATCCGGAGGGCGACGTCGCGGAATCTCCGGTCGGAGCCCTGCGTCTCCTCGGCCAGTACCGCGACTCCTTCCTCGTCGCCGAAGGGGAGCGCGGCCTCGTCCTGATCGACCAGCACGTGGCCCACGAGCGCGTCCGGTACGAGCGGATCCTGGACCGCCTCGAGGCCTCGCGGGCCTCGTCGCAGAGCCTCCTCCTTCCGGTGACCTTCGAGGCCACGGCGGAGGAGGCGCTCGAGCTCGCGCGGGCGGAGGGGCTCCTCGAGGCGGCCGGCTTCCTCGTCTCCGAGCGTTCGGGCCGGAGCTTCGTCGTCTCGGCGACGCCCGCCGACACGCCGGCCGGCGCCGTCGTCCCCTTTCTCCGCGAGGTCCTCGGCCGGCTCGCCGCGCTCCCCGAGGGGGGCGAAGCCGGCCTCGCGCGGCGGCGCGAGGCGCTGGCGGCCTCGCTCGCCTGCCACGGCGCGGTGACCGTGAACACCCGCCTCGCCCCGGCGGAGGCCTCGAAGCTCCTCTCGGACCTCGCGCGGTGCCGGGACCCGTGGACCTGCCCGCACGGGCGGCCCATCCTCCTGGCGTTCGACCACGCCGAGCTCGAGAAGCGCTTCGGGAGGCGGACGTGAGCGACGGACGCGACCTCTTCGCGCCGCGTCTCGGCCTGACCCTTCCGCTCTGCGGGCTGAACTTCGTCTTCTTCTTCCTGGTCCAGGCGGACCCGCAGCGCACCTACCAGCTCTTCGCGTTCCAGCCCGGGGCGGCGCTCGCCATGCCCTGGACCTTCGTGACCTACCAGTTCCTGAACTCGGGAGCGCTCGGCCTCTTCTTCGGGACGATGATGCTCTACGTCCTCGGCATGGCCCTGGAGACGGAGTGGGGGACGCCGGAGTTCACGGCCTTCTGGCTCGCGGCCACCCTCGGCGGCTCGCTCGCCGCGTGGCTGACGGGCGGCGTCCTGACGAGCGGCTGGCAGATCACCGGCGTCTCGATGCTCTTCGCCTTCGCCTACCTCTTCCCGGAGACGCAGTTCTTCGTCTTCTTCGTCGTTCCGCTGAAGGTGAAGTGGATGGCGTGGCTCGGCGCGGCGCTCCTCGCCTGGACGTTCCTCGGCGCGGTCTTCGCCGGGCGGGCCGGCGCGGGCTTCGCGAACGTCGTCGGCGCGTCGGCGGGGTTCCTCTGGTTCTGGGTCCGGCACCGGGGAGCCGCGAAGGCGAGGCGCCTGCGCCGGGAGGCCACGCTCGCCGTCAAGTCGGCCGGGGCGATCCGCGAGGACGCGGCGCTCGAGCGGCGGAACCGCGAGCTCTTCCCGCGCGTCGAGGCGCTGCGGCAGGCGGCCCGGGCCGGAGGGGACCCGCCGCCGGACCTCGGGGCGTTCGAGGGGGAGCTCCGGAAGCTCGTCGTCCCCGGCGTGAACGTCTGCAAGCCGGTCGACTTCAAGGGGGACAAGGACGGAATCTGCCTGAAGTGCGAGGGGTTCGCCGAGTGCTCGCTCCGGTACGTCCGGGGCGAGCCGGCCGAGATCGTGGTGAAGCCGCGCGGCTGAGGCCTCCCCTTAGAATCGGCGGATGACCCCGGCTCCGATCCTCGCGCTCCTCCTCGCGGCCGCCGCGCCGTCGCCCACGCCCGCGGGGCCGTCCTTCACGGTGGCTCCCTCGCCGATCGCGGGCGTCCCGCTCCCGCCCGACGGCGCCGTCGACGAGGAGCTGACGCGGCTCCGGACGCAGCAGGCCGACGCCGAGCGGAAGGTGGCCCTCGCCCAGCTCGACGCGGACCGGAGCCTCTCCTCCAAGGAGAAGGCGGCGCTCCGGGGCAAGCTCCTCCAGATGAAGGTGGCCGTCATGACGACGCCGCGGCCGCTCGACGTGGTGGCCGCCTTCTACGAGAGGACCGTTCCCCGCGCCGAGTTCGTCTTCGGCGTGCGCGACCTCGCCGCGGACCTCGACGAGGCGATCCGCGCGGGGGCCATCAAGGCGGACCCGGAGCGCGTGCGCGAGGCGGCGGGGAAGCAGGGGCGCTCGGCCCGCTGGACGCGCGAGGCCCAGCGGCTCTCGATCGCCATCGAGGACCACCTCGTCGATCCCCGCGACGGGCGAATCACGAAGAAGACGGTCGTCCTCGTGACCTCGTTCGGCGACTGAGCGCGGCGCGCTCTCCTGATACTTCGTCTCAGGATGTCCGGGGCCGGTGTTCCGGCGCTGAACAGCGCGGGGGGCAGTCGCGGACTTCCGGCCGCCGACGGGGAGTCGGTTTCGGCGTCTTTCCGGGCTCCGGGGCTGACATAATCCCCGGAAATCCGGAACCCCCGGGTCGAGGGAGCCTCATGAGAGACGCGACGTCACGTCTGCGGCGACTGCAGCTCGCAGCCGGCCTGGCCGCCGGCCTGCTCCTCCCCGCGTCTGCGCGGCTCGAAGCGGCGCTCATGGTCACGCCGCTCACCTGGAACGCGATCGGCCTCGACAGCAACAACCCCGCCGCCGGCCCGAAGAACTTCCCGGTCGGCTTCCGCGTCTGCAGCACCGTGGCCACCACGAACGTCTCGGTCACCTTCTCCTGGGACACGGCGAACACCTACGTCAACCTCCGGCCCGGTTCGGCGAGCGGCTTCAACATCGCGTTCCTCTCCGCCGGCGGCTGCTCCGACGCCTATTTCGAGGTCGAGGTGACGCGGACCGCCGCGGCGTTCGACACGAAGCGCCGGTACCACGTCACCGCGACGGACGGCTCCGCGACCGGGGTCTCGCCGACGCCCCGGGAGCTCTACGTCGAGCGCCTCATCTCGCAGAACCGGAACGGCGTCAACGGCGTCACGGTCGACGGCGTCTTCGTCCCGCCCGGCGGGACGATGAACTTCCTCGTCGGGAACACCTACACGATCGCGCTCTCCGGGTACACGGCGACGCAGGGGTACAACCAGTTCGAGTCGTTCATCAACTTCCCGAACCTGATCTTCCAGATCCTCTCCGTCTCCACGAGCTACTCGGCGGACAGCGCCTCGGGGACGCCCCCCTGCCCGTATCCCTGCGTGCCGAACCCGAACAGCGGGCTCTACGCCGACGCCTGCGGCTGGGACAACGACCCCGGGAGCCCGAACTACCGGTCCTGCGTCGGGGGGGACTACAAGGCGGGCGGCAGCAGCGTCGTGACGACGTACGTCGTGAAGATCCTGAGCGGCGCCGGAACGAACCAGACACTCAACACCCTTCTCTACGACTTCTCGGGGAGCAGCTACCACTACAACGCGGACTACCCGCTGAACTCGTGGATCGCCGCGATCTCCAGCCCCGCCGACTCGCTCACGTTCGCCAAGAGCTTCAGCCCGAGCCCGATCGCGGCGGGCGGCGTCTCGACCGTGACCTTCACGATCACGAACCCGACGGCGAGCGCGGTGGGCGGCGTCGGCTTCACCGACACGCTCCCGACGAGCCCCGGTGCCATGGTCGTGGCGAACCCGGCGTCGGCGACGACGTCTCCGGGCTGCGGGTCGCCGACCTTCGCGCCGAACCCGGGAGACGCCTCGCTCTCCTTCTCGAACGGGACGATCGCCGCGGGGGGGACCTGCACGGTCTCCGTCAAGGTGACGGCGCCGGCCGCCGGGATCTACGCGAACACCGCGACGCTGACCGCCGGAGCGGCGACGAAGACCGCCGGCGCCTCGCTGACGGCGGGGAACGTGACCCCGCCCCCCTGCGTCCCGGGGACGCAGCTCGCGCAGTGGCAGTTCGGGACGACGACGCTGCCTCCTCCGTACACGTCGAAATCGGCCCAGGTCTCCAGCGCGACCGCCTCGTTCAGCGGGCTGTCGAACGTGATCGACACGACGACCGGAAGCCCCGCCGCGAACTCGTGGTCCGGGGTCGGGGAGTGGCCCCAGACCAACACCGGCTTCCCGAACCCCGCGTCGCCGTACTTCGAGTTCACGCTCGACACGAGCCAGTTCACCGGCGTTGCGATCTCGTTCAGCTACGACCTCGAGGCGACGGGCGACTGGGCGAACCCCGGGAACAATTTCGTCTACGTCTATTCCTCCGCGAACGGCGGCGCCTTCTCGAGTCTCTCGACGATCTCCGCCTCGAAGGGAAACTGGTATGCCTCCGGCACGATCGCGGCGGCGGCGACGGGATCCTCCATGACGACCTTCCGGATCAACGCCACCGGCCGCAACAAGACGGGCGCGCGGGTCCTGCTGGACAACGTCGTTTTCACGGGATGCGCCGCGAACCTCTCGCCGCCGTCTCCCCCCACGATCTCGAAGACCTTCGGGACGAACCCCGTCGCGGTCGGCGGGACCTCGACCCTGACATTCACGCTGACCAACCCGAACGGCGGGACGGCGCTCTCCGGCGTCGCCTTCTCGGACGTCCTGCCGGCGGGCCTCACGGTCGGCAGCAGCGGCCCGACGACGACCTGCGGGGGCTCCCTGACGACGACCGCTCCGGACACGATCTCCTTCGCCGGCGGGTCGCTCGCGGCGGGCGGCAGCTGCAACGTCGTCGTCTCTTCCGTCACGGCGTCGACGGCCGGACCGCACGTCAACGTCAGCGGCTACGTCTCCTCGACCGAGTCGGGGACGAACACGGGGGCGGGCGGGTTCGCGACGGCCACTCTCACGGCGCTGGCGCCGCCCCTGATCGTGAAGTCGTTCGCGCCGACGAGCATCGTCGCCGGGATCGGGACGTCCGCCGCGACGTTCCAGATCACGAATCCCAACGCGTCCGTGGCCCTCACGGGCGTTGCGTTCAACGATTCGTTCCCGTCGTCTCCGGGGCAGATGGTCGTCGCGACGCCGGCGACCTTCTCCACCACGGGCTGCGGATCCCCGACGTTCAGCCCCGTCGCCGGCGCGACGTCGATCTCGTTCTCCGGCGCGACGATCGCGGCCGGGGGAACGTGCACGGTGACCGTCAACGTGTCCGTCCCGGCCGCGGGCGCGTACGCGAACACCACGTTCGCCGTCTTCTCCACGAACGGCGGGACCGGGTTGCCCTCGAACACCGCGAACCTCACGGCGGCCTCGCCGACACCCTCGCTCGACCTGAGGAAGGAAGTCTCGACGAGCTCCTCGGGTCCCTGGACGATGTTCGTCGTCCAGACGCCCGGCCAGCCCGTGTACTACCGGTTCACGCTCTACAACTCGGGGGACGTGACTCTCACGAATCTCTCGGTCTCCGACCCGACGCTCGCGGGCACGGCCGTCGACCCTGCTGCGTGCGGCTGGCCCGCGAGCCTCGCGCCGGGCGCCACCGCGACGTGCGTCGCCGGGTCCCCCTCCTCCGTCGCGGCCCTCTCGGGCTCGAATCCGAACACGGCGACGGCGAGCGGGTCCTACCTCGGGACGCCCTACCCGTCGGCGCCGGACTCGGCGTCCTACCTGGGCGCCGCCCCGGGCTTCAGCCTCCTCAAGCAGATCGCGACGTCGGCGTCGGGCCCCTGGTCCTCCGCGATCACCGGCGTGGCGCCGGGCGGGAGCCTCTACTACCGGTTCACCGTCGTGAACACGGGCGCCGTGGACCTCACGGGCGTCAACGTCACGGACGCCCTCGTGAGCACCGCGTCGTGCACGTTCACCGATCCCCTCCCCGTCGGCTCGGTGACGGTCTGCGTCGTCGGGCCGGTGGCGGCCTCCTCGACGCCCGGGACGACGACGAACACCGCCACGGCGCACGGGACGACCCCGAGCTCCATCGTCATCGACACGAATCCGTCGTCGGCGAGCTACACGGTACCCGGACCGGACCTGACGATCGCGAAGACGCACAGCGGCAGCTTCTCGCAGGGACAGGCCGGCGCGACGTACTCGGTGACGGTCACGAACGGGGGGACCGGGCCGAAGACGGCCGGGAACACCGTCACGGTCAACGAGACGGCGCCGGCGGGGCTGACGGTGACGGCGATGAACGGGATCGGCTGGCTCTGCATCCAGCCCGCCGGGCCGTGCACCCGGTCGGACGCCCTCGCCGCGGGGGCGAGCTACGACCCGATCACGGTGACGGTGGACGTGAGCTGGAGCGCGACGTCGCCCCAGGTGAACTCCGTCGACGTGGCCCTGACCGGGCAGGCCGAGTCGGACACGACGAACAACAGCGCGAGCGACTCGACGGTGATCCTGGGGGTGACGCCGACCCCCACGCCCACTCCGACGAACACCCCGACGAATACCCCGACCAGCACGCCCACCAACACGCCGACGCTGACGCCGCCGCCCCCGACGCCGACGTTCACGCCGACGAACACGCCAACCCTCACGCCGACGTGGACGC
>DAOMFB010000073.1:0-10121 GCA_035429585.1 Thermoanaerobaculia bacterium | reverse complement strand
TGATCTCGTTCCTCATCGCTTCGGCCTGCGTCGTCTTCGTCCTGTCGCTGCCGATCTCGGCGACGAAGGCGGGGCAGACGCTCCGGAGGTGGGCCGGCGTGCTCTTCCTCCTGGCGCTGGCCCCGGCTCTCTTCATGGGACTCGTCGGCGCCATGGGCGGGACGGTGGCCGCGCCCCGTGCCGTCGAGGGCGGGGTCGGAGACCTCCTCGGGACGGTCCTCGGGCTCGTGATCCTCTCCCCCGTCGCCTACGGGATCCTTCAGCTTCGGAAGCGGTTCAACCCGAAGAGCCGCGACCCGTGGGCGGACTACGTCGACCGAAAGGCCGCCGGGAAGAAGGTGGTCGACCCGAAGGCGGCCAAGCCCGTCTTGCCCGGCGGGACCTTCGGTCCGTTCGGAGGCTCGCCGTGAACCTCCTCGACATCGTCGGTTCGCTCCTCCACCGGGAGCGCAAGCGCGCGTACGAGCAGGCGGTCGGGGCCGAGCTTCCGAAGCTCGCTCCTCCGAAGGCGTCGTCGACGGTGATGGAAGAGGTCCGCGGTCGGCTCGCCGGTCCGGACGCTCTGACCTTCGGTCGGCTCCCCTCGGGAGAGATCGTCCGGGTGAAGGGCGAGACGTCGCTCAAGAGCGCCCTCGTGATCGGCGCGCCCGGTTCGGGGAAGACGAGGTTTCTCCTCGGGCTCCTGACCGAGCTGATCGTCCGGGCGCTCCGCGACGAGGCGGAGATCGAGCTGGTCGATCCCAAGACCGAGACCTACAGCCTCACCTGCCAGATCCTCGCGGCGCTCTACCTCGCCGGAGACACGGCGCTACGCGAGGCGATCCGGCGGCGGGTCCGCGTCATTGACTGGTCGCGGGACGCGGTCTCCCCCGTCACGCCGTTCGACAACGCCGAAGGGATCGTCTCGAACGCCTACCTCGCGCACCTCCGGACCGACGCCACGGTCCAAGCGAGCCCGCAGACCTACACCGAGTCGTTGAAGCAGGCCCTCTTCATGCTCTCGTGGCTGCTGACCGAGAAGGGCTTCCCCCCGAACCTGCGGTTCGTCTCGAAGCTCTACTCCGACGCCGCCTTCCGGGCGAAGGTCATCGCCGACGTCGCCGAGCCCGACCTCCGGAACTACTTCGCCGAGCTCGACCGCCACATGGCGCGCCCGACGGCCGACGCGCTATTGCGCCGGTTCCAGCATGACCTCTCATTTCCCGAGGTGCGGCTCTCCATCGGCATTCCTCCGGGATCGCTCCGGAATATCCTCCCGGCCGGCTCTCCCCGGATCACGCTCGGGAACTACGGCTCGGGGATGGCGCTGCCCGCATCCGTCGGGAAGGAGCGCGCTGCACACCGGGTGACCGATGTGCTGCTCCGGGCACCCCGTAGGAACCCGAAGCGCCCGGGGCTGCTCTTCCTCGAGGAGGCGCCGACGCTCCTGGCTGGCGGGAGCGAGCTCGTCGAGCCCCTGACGACGGCCGCCCGCACGCTTCGCTCGGTCGGCTTCGGCGTCGTCTTCTGCGGGCAGGACGTGGCGAACGCGCTCCCGGGCCCGATGGTCCGGACCCTGCAGCTCAACACCTGGTGGTGGGCGATCTTCCGTTCCCACGAGGAGGCCGACTGGATCTACCCGCACCTCCTCGTCGACTCGGCCGGCGCAGCGCTCTCCGAAGGTGACCGGCAGAAGGAGTTCCGCCGCCTCATGGTCGGGCTCCCCCGCCAGAAGTACTTCCTCCACGTGAAGGGGGAGCCGGCCCTGCCGATGCGTGCGCCGACCATCCCGGACCCGTCCGCCACCGCGAAGCGATCGGAGGCCGAGCTCCTCGAGGTCTTCCGCCGCGAGATCGCCTCGGTCTCGATGGTCCCTGCCGCGACGGCAGCCGACCTCATCGCCCGCTTCGAAGCCACCGTCGTCGACCACGCGACGATTCCCCCGCCCCCGCCGAAGAAGGCGGCGCCGAAAGGAGCTGCGCCCGTCCGAGGCATCGCGGACCTCCTTCGCATGATGGGCGGCGGGCCGGGGACAGGAGCGTAGGCCGTGGATCCCACGATCCGAACCGCGCTCCGGCTGTCGGCGCTGGCGATGCTCTACATCCTCGCCGCACCGGTTTTCCTCGTCCTCGCGGTCGGCCAGTGGCGCCGGGTCGCGCGCGGCCTCGCCATCGTTCGGCGCGGTTCGATCGCCTGTCCCCACTGCCGCTTCGTGAACCCCCTGAACGTGCTCTCGACCTGCCACCGCTGCGGCGTCACGGAGTTCGGGAGCCGCCTCTACTGCTCCAACTGCCGCCAGGTCACGCGCTGGTTCGACTGCGCGCGCTGCCACGCCACCATCAAGGTCTTCTGATCGTGATCACGCCGTCATTCACCCGTCGTAGGAAGGAGGCGCCGAGCCGTATAGCCCCTACCACCACCTCTGTATGTCCGAGAACCACTACGGGATCGTCGTCCCCGTCATCCAACCGCCGACAGGCGTCCTCGACATTGTCGACAGCGACTGGGAGCCGCTGCGCTCGATCGTTCAAGAGAAGCTCGACGGGAGAGTCGAGATCACGACGCACCGTGCCCTCCGAGTCCTCCTCCTTGGAGGCATCCTCGAGGTCCCCACGTATCTCGTCCGCGTCTGGTCCCGCCACCCGCTCGAGGACATCGCGGCCATCGTTCGTCCCGAGCTCGTCCGGATCGCCAACACCCACACCGAAGCCGTCTGACGGCCCAACCCGGCCGACCGCCTCTCCCTTCGCGATGCCACCGGCCTCGCCGGAGTCCCCTGCCGCACGAACGACCTCCCGCGTCGCATCGCCCGAAGCGAGCGGCTCGACCGCGGGAGCCCACCAGGAGTGCCGTCGGCCTCCGGCGAGGCGCGGAGCATCGCCCGCTCCTCTCACCTTCACTCTTGGGCGGACGACGGAGTCGGCCGCGCACGTAGGTCCCACGGTTCCGTTCCTACCCCATCACCCCTATGGACCAGCACCCCTCAAAATCTCCGGCACCGCCGACGAAGCGGCGCCGCCGTCGCCCGTTCTGGCTGCGGCTCACGTTCCGGCTCCTGCACCTCGTGTCTGTTGCACTCTTTATGTTCACGAAGTTCATGGAGACGGCGCTTCGCGAGCCGCTCGCCTGGGCGATCCTCGGCCTCGCGGTGGTCCTCCGGAGCCTCTACTCACACTGGCTCCAGTAATCGCAGGGACGAACACCGACACCAACATCTCAAAGGGGCCGCGCTCGCTTCCGTCACCGATCGACCCGTCCAGGTTCCCCTCAGCCCCGTCGGCCCTCTACGTCGTGCGAATGCTCCGGGCGGCGCCGGTCCGTGACGTGCTCACGGCCGCCCCGTCCGGTTCTGCCAGGAACACGCCGTACGGCCGACGGGTGCTGAGCCCCGGGACGCCCCTCCCCCAGGTTTCCACTCTTGAGCGGCGGACGCATCCGACCACACCTCTCTCCCCGTCTCTCGCGGTTCCCCAGGTTTCTTTCCTTCCCTTTTCTATGTCCTTCTCCATCCGCTTCGACATTCCTCTCCCTCCGGTGGACCCGTCGGAGAGCAAGGTGCCGCAGCTCCTGATCGCGATTCGCAGCGTCGCCGTCGACCGGTTCGGCGGCGAGATGCACGTCCTGACCAAGGAGCTGCCTTCGCTCCACGACCTTCCGGCGCGTCCAGCGTTCCAGGTCACGCTCAGCTTTGACGAGAGTGTGAATCCCCTCGAAGTCACGCGCGCGATCGACGAGGTGTACGACCGAGTCGACGAGCACGTGGCCCCCGTTCGGACGGAGGAGTGAGCGTGGAGGTCGCACGGCGGTCCCAGTCGCTCAGGTTGCTCTCGCCCCCGCCAGCCCTCTGTCCCGCACGAACGCCCCCGACCGATGCGCGTCGTCTCCAGCGCGAGACGTCCGTCCCGGACGGGATCGGCAGGAAGGCGGGTCACGGCTGGCGGGGCTCGAGACATCACACACCAACCGAATTCACTCTCTCCCGGAAGGAGGCCCTCGGCCCGAAGACGCGACTCTCGCTGGCTGCCTGGTATCCCCTTCCCCACACCCCAATGCGCGATACGACCCGGCTCGAGCTCCTGGTTCCGCTCGCGGACAACGACAACGTCCCGTTCTCCGACTCGGCTTTCGCCGCCTTCGAGGACTTCCTCGTCGACACTGCCGGTGGCTTCACCCGCCGCGGCGACGTCGAGGGAGCCTGGAGGGCGCCCGACGGTCAGGTCATGCGAGATCGGTCACGTTCCTACGTCGTCACCGTCCCCGAGCACCTCACGGATCGCGTGGCATCGGCTATCGACCACTACGTGCGTCGCCAGTTCAGGCAGCAGGCGGCGTTCGTCGAGACTCTCCCGGCGCGAGCCGTCGCGTTCTAGGACCATGGTGCCCTCCGACCGGGCGGGCGCCGACCCGGGGACCGCCCCGCACGAACCGCCGGACCGAGGAGACGACGCTCGAACCGACGTCGTCACTCTCTCCGGAGCACCGGGAAGTTCGGGGCGGCCCCGGTCCGCGGCGATCGGGCCGCTCGACCCTCGGCGCCCACCCGAAACCCTGACCGATCGCGATGTCGCAGCGCTCGCCTTCATCGGCCGCGCGCAGGAAGTCGCTCAGTACCAGCTCCACGAGGCGATCTTCCCCGGCCTCGGTGAGGCGGTCGTGTCGCGCCGAATCCGCAAGCTCGCCGCTCGAGGCCTCCTCGCGATCGAGCGGTGGAACAAGGTGGGCATCAACCGCCTCCGCCTCCGGCCCGCGGGCCTCGACGCCGTCGTCTCAAGGAAGGGTGCCCGGGCCGACGAGCTCTTCCTGCTTCGCGCCCCCCTCGCCCAGAGCGCGGTCGCTCACCACCTCTGGGTCGTCGACTGCCGGCTCATCGTCGACAGGCTCCCGGTCCCGCCGACCTCGGCGCAGCCCTGCTGGGTCCTCGAGCGGAGGTGGAATCCCCGGCCCGCCGCCATCCCGGACCTCCTCGCCATCTGGCGGCCGACACGAGAGAGCCCGGGCCGCTTCCTGGCCATCGAGATCGACACCGGGACCGAGGCGATCCGTCGGACGCTCATCCCGCGCCTCGTGGCCCTGGCCGAGACGCTCGTCCCCTTCGCCGGGACCGCGCCGGCCTTCATCTCCGTCCTGACGAAGGGCCCCCGGCGGGTCACGGCCATCCAGCAGGCCGTCGGCACCGCGGCGATCGCCCTTCCCGTCGTGGTCGACGCGCTGCCGCCTTCGGCCGGCCGCCCGGCGTTCGCGGGGCTGCAGGCCCTGCTGATGGTGGGTGCAAAGTCGCCTTCGCACCCCCGCTAAGCCGTAAGCCCTCCGTCCGGAGGCACTTCGCAGGCAGTTCGCACGTGTCGTCTTCGCGGCGCTTAGGGGCGCGAGCGGAGGAGCGAGCGCGAAATGCGGCTGGGGGCTTGCCCCTTTTCGCGTTCCCGGAGCCGGGTCAGTTCGACGGAGTGCAGGGCGCCATGTCCGCTCCGGGGGAATGTGCGGAGCACACGAAATCCGCACCTGAAAGGAGGCCACATGGCCCTGACCACTCCCTCGAAGAAGCCCATGACCCTCTGCCCGTCGTGCCAGTCGATTCTCACCGGGACGCTTCCGCCGGCGTGCCCCACCTGCGGGGCCGCCCTCGGCGGGACGATCGGCGGCGCCCGTAAGCAGGGCTCGCTGCTCGTCCCGAAGATGCCGTCGATCCGGCCGGCTCCCCGCCCGAAGCTGCCGGTCGAGGTGACCCTCGGGATCGAGATCGACCGGACCGGCTCCTCGGCCGCGTTCCAGGCCGGCATCGCCACCTCCTGCGAGGTCCTCCTCGAGACGATCGCGGCGAAGGCCAAGGGCCTCTCGGTCTTCGTTGGGACGCACGGCGACGAGGAGTGCGGCGAGGCCCCGGTCCTGCACACCTCCGGCGGAACGCGCGAGCAGGCGATGGCCGACATCCGCGCCATCACGTTCGGCGGCGGCGGCGACGCGCCCGAGACGCACCTCGACGGCATCCGGAACTTCCTCGAGACGGTGCCCTGGCCGATGGACAGCCACCGGACCCGCGGCGCCTTCGTCGTGTTCCTGACCGACGACACGAAGCCCGACCGGACCGGCGCCACCGCGACGCAGATCGGCGAGGCCATCCGCGCCAAGGGGCTCCTCTTCTACGCCGTCTGCCAGAAGACGCGGACGCTGGACGAGCTCGTCAGCGCCGCCGCCGGACTCACGATCCCCATCTCGAACTCCCCCGACCGTGCCGAGCTCCAGGCCGCGGCCGCCCAGGTCAGCGCCTCGCTCGTCGCCACGATCGGTTCGGGCGGCACGGTCCCGATGACGCTGCCGGGAGGCACGCGGTGAAGAGCCTCATCCCCTCCCTCCAGAAGGTCGGCACGTTCTCCTCGGGTCTCGTCCGGCCCGTCACCGTCTGCCGCAAATCCCAGCTCGCGATCCTCGTCCGCGACGCCTCGTCGTCGATGGCCGGCGAGAAGGCTCAGGAGGCGGACGCCGCCTCGAGAGCGCTCGCGACCGAGCTCGCCGCGCCCGCCAACCGCGGGGTCTTCACGATCGCCGTGATCGACTTCGCATCGTCCGTTTCGAGGATCCAGCCGCCCGAGGCGGCCGACACGCTCGTCGGCCACCTGGCTCCGCTCGAGGCGTCGGGCTCGACGAACGTCGCCGACGCCCTCGCCGAGGCGGAGCGAATCGTCCGCGGGGCTCCCGCCGAGTTCGCCGGCACCAGGCCGGTCGTCCTCCTCTTCTCCGACGGCCGGCCCAACTGCGGCGGCGACGCCCGGGCGGTGGCGACCAAGTTGAAGACGGTCGCCGACGTCGTGACGGCCGCCTTCGGCTCCGACGCCGACGAGGCGTTCCTCCGCGAGATCGCGTCCTCGCCGTCCCACGCCTACCGATGCCGCGACGGACGCGAGCTCCGGCGATTCTTCAGCGCCGTCGGCTCCACTCTCTCTCGCTCCATCGCCGCGGGCGTTCCGGCCGCCGGTCCGCTCGCGTCGATCACGAAGTGAGAGCCGCCGTGAGCCGCGCCGTTCCCCCGCCGGAGCACCTGGACTATCTCCAGCAGATCGGCGTCGACATCCACTCGCCGGCGCTGGCGGCTTCCCGGTCGTCAGTCCCCGCGGCGGCGGCGCCCAGTCACGTTCCGGTCGCGGTCGCCGTCCCGGCGATGTCCCATCGGGCGGCCGCCTCTCCTCCGGCTGCTGTCGTCGTCGCGAGTCCCCCCGCCGCGCGCCCGCCGGCTGCGAGGAGGAGCCCGCGTCCCCGACACCTGCCGTCGTGGTGGTCGATCGTCGAGTGGGCCGTCGGAATCCTCGTCGCCGCGGCTGCCATCGTGATCCTCGTGATGTTCCTCATGGCCCGAGGCGTGCTCGCCCAGGAGGCGCCCACCCCAGCTGCCGCACCGACTCCGACCACCGCCGCACCTGAGGAGCAGCCCGCCGTGCAGAAGCGTCCGACCTCGAAGTCGCAGAAGGCGAAGAGCCCCTCGGCGAAGCGACGGGACGCCGAGCCGAGCCAGAGTCCGGCTGCGGCGCCCATCGAGAAGCCAGAGAAGCCCGCCGCGGGATCACCCCCCGTCGAACCACAGGCGGCGCCCACCTCTCCTCCCGCGCCGGTTCCGACAGTGGCAGCCGGGCCGTCCGCGCCGGTCGCAGGCCACAGTCCCGCGGCGTCGCCGTCGCCCGCGGTCGAGACCGGCCGAGACGAGGAGCATCCGCCCACGTCACCACGCCCGCCGCGGGGTTCTCCCGCGGGAGTCGAGACTGTCATCGGGATCGCCTTCCTCTCCGGCCTCGGGTACTACGCGTGGGATCGACGGAAGCTCGCATCACGGCTCGGCCGGCTCGAGGCCGCGCTCCGCGGCGACTCGGGCTCGCCATCTCCCGCATCCACAGCCGTGGAGGACGAAGCCGCGCCTCTCCGCGCTCCAGCGCCATCGGCCCTACTGAACGCCGAGAGTCCGGAGGCGGCCCTCGGAGCGCTAATCGCCGAGGCGAAGCGTCGAGGTGTGGCGACGCTTCCGAAGGCCGCGACGCGGCGCTGGGGAGCTGGCGTCGCCTCGATCACCGGCCCGGTCCGCAAGGAGAACCAGGACGCCGCGATCCTCTTCGAGGTCGACTCGACGGCGGTGCTCATCGTGGCCGACGGGCTCGGGGGACTCCCACACGGACAGCAGGCTGCGCGCGTCGCCGTGGGCGCCGCGGCCCTCTCCGCCGCCGAGGCACTCGGCGGGTCGGCCAGCCCCGTCACACACCCGGAGCTGATCGCCGAACAGGCGCTCCTCGAGAGCGCCGCCGCCCTCTGCCGGCAGGCACGCGCCTCGGGCTGGGTCGAGTCCCGGGACGGGTTTCGCACGACGCTCATCTGCGTCGTGGCGACCCCCTCGACGTACGGTTACTGCTACCTCGGCGACGGCGGTGGCGTCGTGGTCAGGAGCGCCGGGACTCTCGACGCGTTCCTCGTTCCGCAGAAGGCCGACGGAATCTCGAACGTCGTTGCGGGAAGCCTCGGCCCCGTCCTCCAGGGGACGCCCGTGGTCGGCAAGCTCCCGCGCCGACCCGGCGACAGCCTCTTCATCGGCACCGACGGCGTCTTCGACCGGGTGGCCGACGGCTTCGCCGCCTCGGTCGTCCGGCTCCTCGCCGCCCACGACGGCGACGCGCAGGCCGTCGCCTCGGTCGTCGTCTCCGACTTCGCCTCGGCGATGGATGGTTCGGTCTACGTCTGCGACGACAACATGACCTTCGTCATTCTCTGCACGCCAGCACCGCGGCCGGGTCCGATGGCCGTCACGGTCCCGCGGGCCCACGTCTCGAGGAGGTGATCCGTGCTCGGTCCTGGAACCGTCATCACCTGCGCCTCCGGCGAATCCGTGACGGTCGAGAAGGCGTTCACGCCGGGCGGGCAGGGCTGCGCCTACGCCGTCCGGCGCTCCCGGACCGGCGCCCCGGCGGTCCTGAAGCTCTTCCACGATCGCTTCGACCGCGTCGAGACCCAGCGCCGTCTCGAGTACCTCATCGCGCAGCGCCTCGGAAAGATCTGCCCCGTCCTCGTCGGCCCCAGGGACCTCGTCGTCTCGCCTGCCGGCGTCGGGTACGTGGCCGACCTCTTCCCCGGGGAACCGCTCGAGGAGGTGCTCGCCCGACCGGGCCTCACGATCTTCCACACCCTCACTCTCGCGGTCGCCCTGGCGCACGCCGTCGACTCTCTCCACAACCGGGGCGTCTCCCACGGCGACCTCCACGGATCGAACGTCCTCATCGCCATCACGGGCGACACGCTCCAGCCTGGAATCATCGACTTCGACAACTTCGCCGCCTCCGGCGTCCCGGCCCCGCCCATGGTCGGTCAGATCCTCTACATCGCCCCAGAGCTCCGCGCAGCTCTCCGAGACGGACTCCCGGCGATTCCCGACCTCCGCTCCGACCGCTTCGCCTTCGGCGTCCTCATGCACGAGGTCGTCCTTCTCCTCCACCCCGCTGGAGGCGCCGACGCCACGCCGGAGATGTTCGAGCAGGCGATGATGAACGGCTGGGTCCACGACCCGGCACGCGCTGGCCGGCCCAAGAGCGCGGGCGGTGTGCCCCGGGAGGCGATCAACGCCGACCTCCAGCGGCTCTTCCGCCTCTCGCTCAGCCCCAACCCCGACGAGCGGCCCTCCGTCGGCGCCTGGAAGGTCGCCCTCCTCGCCGCCCTCAAAGCCGTCCATCTCTGCGACGCCTGCTCGATGCCCTTCCTCGTCGATCCGTCGAAGACAGCCTGCCCGGCCTGCGGGACCGGGTTCCCGGACTGGCTCCTCCGACTCCGGGACGGGCGCGCCATCCCGATCCGCCAAGCCGCCGTCCACGTCGGGCGGACGCTCCTCGGAGGGAGCCCGAAGGTCAGCAGCTCACACGCCGTCTTCAGGAAGATCGGCCCGGACCTGATCGTGGAATCATTCGGTAGGAACGGGACCTGGCGGATGAACGGTCACGGCTGGGTCAGAATGCCGGACAGGTCGCCGATCGTGCTTACCATCGGAGATCGCCTGCGGCTCGGCGACGCCGAGGTTCTCATAGCGACCTCCTAAGTGTCCGTCTACTCCGCCTCGCCCTCCCCAGAAGAAACTCCGCCGCTCTCAGCGACGGGAGGAAAGAACCCCGCCCGACCCGCCTGGG
>DAOMFB010000072.1:0-10164 GCA_035429585.1 Thermoanaerobaculia bacterium | reverse complement strand
TCACTCGGAGGTAAACCCCCAGTGTCCAGGGTGAACAACCTGTTTAGCCTCGACACCTAGCGGCCGGTCAGCGACCCGGATCCGGGCCGGATCCGCTTCCGGCCCGGAGCCGGGAGACGCGGGCCTGGAGGAGCAGGAACGTCAGGGTCGTCACGACCCCCGCGAGCATCACGAAGAGCTCGACCCCGGGACCCGAAGAGCCGGGGGTCGAGAAGAGCCGGGCCGCGACGACGGGCGCGAGGAACTGGTTGGCGAAGAGCCCGGCGAAGACGAGGCGGTTGACCCGGCCGGCGGCGAGGAACCGCCACAGGAAGAGCCCGGGGTTGGAGAGGACCGCGCCGGCCGCGTAGAGCGCCATGAATCCCATTTCGAGGGGCGAGATCCCGACGCGCGGATCTGCGTGGACGCTCAGGTAGGTCGGGTTGCCCAGGAGGTAGCCGAGCAGGCTGACGCCCCCCGGGACCAGCGCGAGATGGATCAGCATGTCGTCCACGAGAAACGCCGACCGCGGCGTGTCCCGAAGCGTGATCACGAGGTCGTAGGCGCAGAACAGGATCAGCCCGAGGGAGGTCATGGCCGAGGTCAACACGAGCCCGGAGAAGCTCGCCCAGAGCTCGGGCGGCATCACCGCGAGCATCGTGATCGACGACGCGTTGCCGCCGAGGACGAGGCCGGTCATGGCGAGTCCGAGCGCCAGGGGCCAGGTCTCGAGGTGGAGGCGGGCCTGGCGCACGAGGACCATGATGAGGAGCGAGAGGGCCGTGAACGCCGACATCACGGGCGCGGCCGGCCGGTAGAGGACGGGCTGTTCGAGGATCCAGCCGAGGATGACCCCGCAGGTGGCGACGGCGAGCAGCGCGTCGATGGCGGTGGTCAGCTTCCGCTGCACGGGTCCGACCGGAAGGCGGCCGGTGCCGGCGTCGCCCTGCATCACGGGCCGGCCTGCGGAACGCGGATCACGGCGCGATCCTAGCCGACCGACGCCTGGCTGCGGCGACGGCTGATGCTTCCTTCCGCCGTCCGGATCGAAGCGATATCGTGCGGCGAGACACGAGGTCACTGATGGCTGGCGGCGTCGTCCTGGTCAACCCCCCGTTCGGGGCGATCGAGAGACCGAGCATCGGGCTCGGCCTGCTTCAGGCGAGCGCGCGGCAGGCGGGAATCGACTGCGAGTGCGTCTACGCGAACCTGGCTTTCGCCCGCCGGATCGGACTGGACGAGTACTTCTGGCTCGCCAACACGAGCGACTGCAGGGACCTGGTTGGCGAGTGGGCCTTCGCCGGGACGGTGTTCCCCGGGGCGGACGGCGATCCGGACGACTTCCTCCGCGACTACCTCCTTCCGACCTACACCGCCGGGACCTTCCGGCTCCTGATGCCCGGACGCGACCTGCGGCGCACGCTGCTCGACGTGAGGGCCGCCGCGGCCGCGTTCATCGACGAGCTCGCCGGCGCGATCCTGGCGAAGCAGCCCCGGGTCGTCGGCTGCACCTCGACGTTCCAGCAGAACTGCGCGGCGCTGGGCCTTCTGAAGCGGATCCGGGAACGCGACGACGGAGTCGTCACGCTCCTCGGGGGCCCGAACTGCGAGGGCCCGATGGCCGTCGGGCTCCGGAGACGGTTTCCGTGGGTCGACTTCGTCGTGAACGGCGAGGCGGAGGAGAGCTTTCCCGACGTGCTGCGCCGCCTCCTGGCGGAGGGACGCGCGGTGGACGAGGACGCGCTGCCGTCCGGCTACGTGGGCCGCCGGCGGGCCCTTCCGTCCGCGGGTCCGGAGAACGGACGGCTGGTCGTCAAGGACCTCGGGACCACGCCCGTGCCCGACTACGACGACTACTTCGAGCAGCTCGCGGCGTCCGGCTTCGCGGACCGGGTGCAGCCGGGGCTGCTCCTCGAGGCCTCGCGCGGCTGCTGGTGGTCGGTGAAGCGACCCTGCACCTTCTGCGGCCTGAACGGCGTCGCGCTGCGGTACCGGTCGAAGTCGCCGGAGCGGGTGCTCCAGGAGATCGACGCGCTGTGCCCGCGGCACGCCACGCCCCGGGTGGAGTTCGTCGACAACAACCCGGATCCGCGCAGCGTCCTCGAGATCTGCACGGCGCTGAGCCAAAGGGAGCCCCCGGTGGCGCTGTTCTTCGAGACCCGCGTGCTGGACCGCCGTCACCTGGAACGGATGGCCGAGGGAGGCGTCTGCTGGCTTCAGGTCGGGATCGAGAGCTTCGATCCGCGCCTCCTCGCCATGATGGGGAAGGGGACCACGCCGCTCCAGAACGTGCAGGTCCTGCGGTGGGCGTACGAGCAGGGGATCCGGGTCACGTACAACCTCATCCACGGGTTTCCGGGCGAGGAGGACGCGTGGTACCTCGAGATGAGCCGCCTCCTCCCGCTGATCGAGCATCTCGAGCCGCCGCGGAAGGTCGTGCCGCTCCGCTTCGACCGCTTCAGCGACTACTGCGATCACCCCGAGCGGTATGGGCTCCGGCTCGCCCCGCATCGGGCGTACGGGTACGTCTACCCCCTCGGGCCGGAGGAGACCGCGGAGTTCGCCTACTTCTTCGAGGACGCGGGTGGGCGGCCCTCGCCCCGGGACGGGAGAGGCTTCGAGGCCTTCAAGCAGCGCTGCCTCGGGTGGCGGGACGCGTTCTGGACGGCGGAGCCGGGGCGGGAGCGCGCGGTCCTCCATCTGCTCGGAGAGGACCGGCAGACCCTCTACGACACGCGGCGGTGCGCCTTCGAGACGGTGACGCTCCTGTCGGACCTCGAGGCGGCCGTCCTCCGGAGCTGCGACCAGGCCCGGTCCCTCCCGGAGATCGAGGCCCTCTGCGCCGGCGTCGCGGGCGGGGACGAGACCTCCGTGCAGGCCGCGGTGGCGGCTCTCCGGGACCGGCGCGTCCTCGTTTCCCACGAGGGGAAGTTCCTGTCGCTCGCCGCGACGCCGCCCCGGCGGCCGTTCCCGCGGATGCAGGACTTTCCCGGCGGCTACTACCAGCCGTCCCCGGCGGCGGCCGGCTCGGCGAACAGCGACGTGTAACGGCTCTCCGCGGCACGCCCCGAAGCCGCCGGGAGGTCTTCCCGTGCGCGTGCGGTTCCGAGGAGGCGCGAGTAGGATATCGACCGTCCTTCCCTCGCGAGTGGACGGGGATACGGGAGGGTCAGATGACCCCTTTCGGACCTTCCGGCCGGCGGCGCGTGCGGCATGTCCTGCGAGACGCCCTCCTCTCTCTCGCGGCTCTCGGCGTCGTCGGTCCGCCGGCCTTGTCCCAGACGCCGGCCGAGGTGCCGCCCGAACGGCCGGTCGCCTCGGGGGCGCTGACCTGTCGGGTCTCCGCCTCCCGGACCATGGGCAACGCGTACCGCGACCACGCGGCGTACTTCGCGACGAACCTCTACGGCAAGTTCGGCCTGACCGTCGGTAGCTCGACGAAGCTGACGGGGGTCGTCGCCGGGACGAGCTTCTTCAACGAGAACCCGGAGGGGCTGAACCAGCAGCAGGTGATCGAGAACCGGCGGATGGCGAACCCCGATTCGCTCACCTACAACGAGTACATGCAGACCCGCCGGGCGACCTGGGGCGTCAGCGGTCAGACGGCGATCGCGGCGAACCAGGAGCTCTCGTACGCCCTCTACTACCGCGCCACGCAGTACACGGAGTCGGTCCCTTCGACGGTGAACGAGCGGACCTACAGCACCCCGGGGGCCTTCGCCCAGTACGCGATCACCTTCGGGAGCGGCGCGATCAGGAACCACCTCGGCGTCGGCGTGGACGTCGACGGCCAGTCGATCGACGAGACCAAGCGGCCCAATCTCGGCGGCGCCCGGGCGGGAGCGCTCCCGCGCTCCGGCGGATCACGCCCGGGAAACGGTGCCCCATCGCCCCGGCGCCAGGAGACGCCGGAGTCGTTCGGGGTTCGCCACCTTCTCTCGCGCCATCCACGCCCCGGCGTCGGCCACGAGCCGTTCTCCCTCGGGCCCGCCGAGAAGCTCTCCCCGCTGGAAGCGGGCCGCGGCCGCGTAAAGGCCCGTGTCGGTCGCCTCGAATCCGCTCTCGGCCGAAGCGAGGAGCGCCAGGGCGGCGGGACGGTCGCCGGAAGACGCCGCCACGGAGGCACGGATCAGGTCGGCGAACGGGTCGGCCCACGGCATCCGGGCCCGCTGGATGCTGCGGGCGTCACGCAGCGCGAGCCCGAGACGCTGCGGCGGGAGCTTTCCGGAGGCGACGCCTGCGAGGACCGCCCGCGCGTGAAGGTGGCACCACTCGACGAAGAGGTACTGGACCCTCGGAAGCAGCGACCGGCGGAACGCCGGCCACCCCTGGAGGAGCCGCTCCCAGGCCGCCTCGACGTTCCCCTCGTAGAGGTCGATCTCCACCTCTCCGAAGAGGTCGTAGTAGTGCTGGAGGTGAAAGGCGCGCTTCGACCAGCGCGCCAGCGCCTCGCGAAGCTCCTGGCGCGCCTTGTCCGGCCGGTCGAGCACCAGCAGCACCGGGCAGGCGATGCGCGCCCGGAGGCTCGTTTCCACGTAGAGATCGCCGCGCAGGCGGGCGTCCTTGAGATAGGAGGGGAACCGCCGGGAGAGCTCGTCGAACCGCCCCATGTAGACGAGGGCCCGAAGCGCCTCGTAGCGCGTGTTGCCGAGCTCCCAGGCCACGCCCGTGCAGCGCTCCCGGAGGATCACCTCCGCCCGGTCCAGGAGCTCGAGGGCCGTCCTCCAGCGCCCCTCGAGGTACGCGGCGAAGCCGGACGTGAAGGTCACGAGTCCGATGGCGTGAGGGTGCCCGATCCGCGTCGCCAGTGACGACGCGACCTTCTGAACCCGCTCCGTCCGCTGGCGTCCCCGTCCCCCGGTGATGGCGCTGAAGACGACCTCGAGCGCGAGGGCCCGGGCCACCCGGTAGGGCTCTCCCGCCTGGAGGGCGAGAAGGAGCTGCCGGGCCTGGAAGTCGTTGCCGCGGATCGTGTCGACGAGTCCGACACCCGCGGCGACGGTCCAGCAGACGTCGATCTTCATCAGACGCTCGGCCGCGACCTGGGACGCGTCGCGCTCCTGGAACCGGAGGCCGCGGACGCGGATCCAGGCCCTGTGGAGAAGGAGGGAGAGGAGCGCCCTCACGGGACCTCCGGCCAGCTTCATGCCGACCGATCCGAGCACCTCCCGGATGGCGGCGAGCCCCCGGTCGATGTGGCCGCTCCGGAGGAGCTGGTCGGCGGCACGGCGCTGGAGCTCGAGCCGATCGGCCGCGTTCGCTCCGCGGGCCGCCGTGCTGAAGGCCTCGGCCGCCTCGGCGCCCCGCCCGGCGTTCGCCAGCGCGTCTCCGAGGGCGACGCGGAGCGCGCGTTCCTCCGTCTCCGGAGCGCCGAGGTTCAGGGCCGCCCGGTAGAGGCGCGCGGCCCGGTCGAAGGCGAGGGCCGTGGAGGCCTGGCGGGCGGCCTGCCGGACGTATTCGGCCGCCGTCTCCAGCTCCTCGGCGGCGCTGAAGTGGATGGCCACGGCCTCGGGGTCGGCCTGCCCCCACGCCTCGAGGGCACGCGCCAGCCGCGCGTGGCGAAGCTTCGCCGTGCCGGGGGAGAGCCCGCGCACGACCGACTCGCGAATCTGGTCGTGGGTCGTCTCGAGGGCGTCCCGTCCCTTGGTCCGGTGGGACCGGATGAGGCGCCGGGCCTGCAGAATCGTGAGGGCCTCGGCCGCTCCGCTCTCGATCTCCGCGGCGCGGAGAGCCACGGACCGTTCGACCGGCTCCCCGGCGACGGCCACGACCTCCAGGAGGACTCGCGCCTCGTCCGGAAGGTGGGCGATCCGGCGCGCGATCAGCTCCTGAAGCGTCAGCGGCTTGGAAGACCGGTCCACCCCCTCTTCGCTGAGCCAGGAATGGGCCAACTCGTCGAGGAACAGGGGGTTTCCCTGGGACTCGAGAGCGATCGCGTGGGCGGTCCCGGCCGCGACCGGGCTGCCGCCGAGAAGGTTCCGCGCCAGCTCCTCCGACTCCTCGGCCGTGAACGGGTCGACGAAGAGCTCCTCCGGGGTCGACAGGGAGTTCTCCTCGGCCGGCGCGGCCGGCGCCGGAAGGAACACTCCCGATTCCGCCTCGCTTCTCGCGTCGCCCCGGCGGCATCCGATCAGGAGGAGCGGCGGCGCGTCGGGAGGGCGCAGGATCTCCGAGAGAAGCGCGGCGCTGTCGGCGTCGCCCCACTGAAGGTCGTCGATGAAGAGGACGAGCGAGGCCCGGTCGGCGATGCGGACGAAGAGCTCCCGCAGGGCGGCGACGGCGCGGCGCCGGAGCTCCTGCGAATCCGGGGGCTCGGGCCCCCTGCGGCGGCGCTGCGAAACGGCCTCGACGCGCTTCAGGACGGGGAAGAGGCGCGCCAGGGTGAGGACGTCCCGCGGCAGAAGCGCCTCCACGTCGCGCGCCGGAAGCGCCCTCAGGTGCTGGCTCAGGGCGTCGATCAGGCTGTCGAGCGCCTTGTAGGGCATCGACTCCCGCTCGTAGCATCGCCCGGAGAGGACGATCGCCCCGGGCTCCCGTTCCGCGAGCTCCCTCAGGAAGAGCCGCACGAGCGTGCTCTTCCCCATTCCGGACCGCCCCCGGACGAGGACGACGACGACGTGCCCCTCGTGCGACCTCGTGAACGCCTCGTGAAGCGCCGCGAGCTGCTCCCTTCTTCCGACGAACGGGGTGGGCCGGGACGAGCGGCTGCGCGTGACCGGGGACGGGGTCGCGCCGTCGCCGCCGCGAAGCCGGCGAAGGACCTCCGGCCCCGACGGACGATCCTCGGGCCGGCGGCGGAGAAGCTGGCTCGAGAGGCGGTCGAGGTCCCCGGGAACGCCCGGCACGAGCTGCCGGGGGGGCACCGGATCCTCGTGCTGCTTGCGCGCGAGGATCTCGCCCATGTCGCCGTGGAACGGCAGGGCGCCGGTGAGGGCCTCGTAGAGGATGACGCCCAGGCTGTACCAGTCGCTGGCCGCCCCGGCGACGAGACCCCTCGCCTGCTCCGGAGACATGTAGGCGGGCGTGCCGACGGCATGGAGCCCCGAGCTGCGGTCGAGGGTCTGCGGCGTCAGCTCGGCGACGAGGCCGAAGTCGAGGATGACCACGCGCCCCTCGCGGGAGACCATCACGTTTCCCGGCTTGATGTCGCGGTGGACGCGGCCCGCGGCGTGCAGTGCCGAGAGCCCCTCGGCGAGCTGCAGGAAGAGCGCACGCAGGCGGTCCCAGTCGGGCGCCGCGTCGGCGGCGAGGGTGGCGACGTCGATCCGGTGCTCCACGGTGTCGACCGCCGCGATCGCCTCCCGCTCGGCCGTCGCCATCGCCAGGAGCGTCTCCGTGCCCGGCGCGACGTGGCCCCGGACGCAGGAGAGGAACGGCACGCCGTCGATCAGCTCCATCGTGAAGAACCAGCGGGCGCCGTCGCTCATCAGCTCGAACAGCTCGACGAGGTTCGGGTGCGTCACGTCGGCGAGGGCGCGGAACTCCTTCTTGAAGCGGTAGATCGCCGCCGGGTCGGTCTGACGGAGCACCTTCAGCGCGACCGGAGTCCCCCGTTCGCGGTCGAAGGCCTCGTACACGGTTCCGAAGGACCCGGCGCCCAGGCGGCGCCTGACGCTGAACCGCTCGGTCCCTTCGAAGACGTCCGCGTCCCCGATCGCGTGCAAGGGCTCTGGCCCCCTGACGACACCGAATTGTCGTGGTTTCTGCGGAGAGCCTACCCTATATGAGGAGGCAGGACCGCGGGAAAGCCCGGCAGGCTCCCGGAAAGGGGCGCCGAGACCGGCGCTCGGCCGATGGTGATACGCTGAAATCCGGAGGCCGATCATGCGTTACGGCATCGGCACGTTCGCGGGAGCGGCGCTTCTAGCCGCCTCCCTGAACGCACAACAGCCCCAGCAGTCGCAACCGTCACCGCAAGCCCCGCCGGCTCCGCAGCCGCAGGTCCCCGCGACGGGGGGCCAGCCGGCGAAGGCTCCGGAGCCGCCGTACACGATCTACCGGGTCGAGCTCGTCGGAGGCGCCTTCGGCTTCGCCATGAACGAGCCGGTGCTGGAGGGAGACGTCTGGGTCTTCCGCAGCCTTCCGGACAAGTCCCTCGAGCGGGTCCCCAAGTCGAAGGTGAAGGCGGTGACCCGCTGGTCGACGGACTACGACAAGGAGGTCGTCTTCCAGGTCGAGCTGGTTCCCACCGGCAGCGTTCTCGCCCGCGAGGAGCCGGTGAAGAAGGGACGGGGCTACACCCTCACGACCTGGAAGCAGGGACAGCTTCTCTCCGTGAAGGAGGAAGACGTCAAGAAGATCAGCCGCCTCACGGGATTCCCGGCCTTCAAGGCCGAGATGCTCGAGCTCGGCGTCGTCGTCCTCGAGCACGACACGACCCTCGCCGGCTTCAAGCAGACCGGCGACGCTCCGGCGGCCGGCGCGCCCGGGCAGCAGGGTCAGGGCGCCACGCCGGCCCAGGGCAACTGGACCTACCAGGGGACGCCGGGATCGTCGGACGCTTACGCGCCGGCCAGCGGGACGGTCTCGAAGCCGGGCGACACGCCGATGATGCCGGCGCCGACGCAGCCTCCCCGGTAACGGCGCCTCTGCCGGCGGAGCCTTCGTCTTCGCCTCGTACGCGATCGTCTTCGTCCGGAAGCAGCGAAGCCCCCGGAAGCCCCCGGGACCGTTGATGCAGTTGCGTCAGGCGGGTGGAGATTCCCTCCGGCCAGAATGTCGAACCGAACTGCCGTCAGGAGGAACTCCATGTCGAAAGCCCGGCTCGCCCTCCTCGCCGTCCTTCTCGGTTCCGGGGCCGCCCTCGCCGTCAAGCCCGACAAGCCGGGCTGCGACGACCCGGCCCTCTTTCCGACGCGGATGCCGAACTACCGGATCGAGGCGTGCGAGGTGAAGGAGTTCGCCCCGTACGCGTTCCGTGTCGCAAACGGGAAGAAGCAGACGGTGGAGGGGAAGCTCACCTTCGTCACCTATGCGGTCGACGACCGGAAGGACGACGCGTCGGGCGTCGCCGTCGTCCGGAACTACGAGGCCGCCCTGAAGAAGATCGGAGGGACGGTCCAGGGGTCGGATCCGCAGAGGTGGATCACCGGCTCGGTCGTCGTCGACGGAAAGGAAGCCTGGGCCGAGGCCGAGAAGGGGAACGGGAAGATCTGGCTCCGGATCGTCGAGAAGCAGGCGATGGCCCAGCACGTCGTCGCGGACGCGGCCTCCTTCGGGAACGACATCCGGGCGACGGGGCACGTGGCGGTCTACGGGATCTACTTCGACACGGCCCGGGCGGTCCTGAAACCCGAGTCGACCCCCGCGCTCCAGGAAGTGGCCAGGCTCCTCGCGGCCGATCCCTCGCTGAAGCTCTGGGTCGTCGGGCACACCGACGCCGTCGGAGCGATCGACGCGAACATGAAACTCGCCCAGGCGCGGGCCGAGGCCGTGGTCACGGCGTTGACGACGACGCACGGCATCGCCGCTCTGCGGCTGAAGGGGTACGGCGTCGGGCCGCTCGCCCCGGTCGCTTCGAACGACAGCGAGGAGGGCCGGGCGAAGAACCGGCGGGTTGAACTGGTGAAGCAGTAAGGCGGCCCCGCCGTCCGGAAGATCCCCTCGGGCGGCCTGGACGCGGCCGAGCCCCCCGATCCGGCGTTCGACCGCCTCGGGCGCCTCGTCGCGCGAACCGCCGGCCCCGTGGTCGAGGGCGTGCAGGATGCCGACGAGGCGGTGGAACGGGACGCTGACCGGCGCCTGGTCGTCGCCGAACCGGGCCAGCCTCCGGGCGCCGACGTCGAGCCAGGAGAGCCCGATCTCGCCGGTGACCAGGGGATAGGTGACCCCGGTCCGGCAGGCCGGGCCGCGTCAAGGAAGCGCCGGAGGCTCCGGCGCTACTTCATCCTCGACGTCAGCCGGATCCGTTCGCCGGCGATCATGAAGCGGCCGCGTCCGAGATGGTGAAGCGTCTTCGGGTCCTTCACGGCCGGGTCGATCCAGGCTTCGACGACTTCGAGGACGAAGAAGCAGTACTCGGCCACCATCCGCGTGTCGACGACGCGGCACTCGAGGTTCGCGAAGCACTCCTCGATGAGTGGCGCCCCGACCTCCGTCGCGGGCTTCGGCGTCAGGCCGGCGTCTTCTTCGCCGCCGCGAGCGCCTCCTTCACGCGCGCCGGGGTGAACGGCATCTCGAAGAGCC